>JBHIBI010000063.1:0-7465 GCA_046758985.1 Dehalococcoidia bacterium | reverse complement strand
TATGTGCTGGAGCGGGGTCTGGAGAGCCTGCTGCCGGAGCGGGGCGACCATGAGCTTACCCTCTTCCCCGAGCTGGCACGGCAGGGACAACTGGGCGGCTATCAACACCGGGGCCTGTGGCAGGCCATCGACTCCAAGAAGGACCTGGCCGAGGCGGAGACGGCCTTGAGGACGCGCAGCGCGTAGGATTGAGGGGGTGCGGCGGCTATACAATACCCCAGCCGGTGGAGGGACCTCCGTCCTGCTGGCCACCACCAACGCCGCCAAGGTGGAGCGGCTGCGCTGGCTGCTGGAGGGGCTGCCCCTGACGCTCTTAGGGCCTGACCGGGTCATACCACGGCCCCAGGTAGAGGAGTCGGGGAGCACCCACCAGGCCAACGCGGCCCTCAAAGCGCAGGCCTGGTCGCAGGCTGCTGGGGGGCTGGCCATCGCCAGCGACGGGGGCCTGGTCATCCCGGTTCTGGGGTCCCGCTGGGACAGCCGGGAGACCCAGCGGTTTGCCGGTGCCCATGCCGACGACCGGAGACGGCTGGAGCGACTGTTGGAGCTGCTCCAGCCCTACCGGGGCCAGGCACGACGGGCCCTCTGGGTGGAGGCGGTGGCGGTGGCCCAGGATGGAGGACTGCTGAGCTCCTGGCAGGCCCAGGGGGGAGAGGGGCTTCTGGCCGAGAGCTACGAACCCCAGCACGTGGTTCCCGGGTTTTGGGTGGCTACCCTCTGGTACTTTCCCCGTTTCGGGAAGCGCTACGTGGAGATGAGCCCGGAGGAGCTGGCCCAGGCTGCCGACCCCTGGGCCCAGTTGAAGCCCCTGGTGCAGGCGTTCTTCAGGGGGCGCTAGCGGTATCACTTCTGTACTTCAAGTAAAGCACTGGGAGGGGCCGAGGCCCCTCCCAGTAGGTTCTTGCGCTTGTTCCAGTCCGGGGTGCTAGTTGGCCTGGTGCTCTCGCCGCACGATGGCCCTAGCCTCCTCGCCCGTGCCCTGCTCGATGCAGTCGCGGAGGGTAGCGTAGATGGCCCTGTTGACGGCCTTAAGGAGCCACTCCTCCCGGGACGGGTCTGCCTGGTAGCTGTTTTTCAGGCTGATCAACCGCTCCAGACGGGTGAGCAGGTACATCTGGTAGGGGGAGTAGGTGCGCAGATAGCCCTGCTCCTGGCCGACCTCCGGCTGGACAGTCTCATACTCTCTGCTCTGCTGCCGGGACATGACCCTCTTCCTTTCTGGGGTGTAGCTCTGTTCCTCTATTATACCCCATCCTGTCCATCCTGTCAGCGGTTGGTCGGGCCGGTTGCCAGCGGTTACAGCTCCTTGTACTCCCCCTCCACGGTGGTGTCGCCGGGTGGATTGTCTTCGGAGCCGTCCTCCTGAGGCGGGGCCTCTTCCGACGTACCCGGTCCACCGGTGCGGCTGTACACTACCGTCCCCACCCGCTGCAGGGCGGTGTTCAGCTCCACCACCGCATCGCGGATCTGAGCGATGTCGGCCCCTTGCTGGAGCAGGTCCTTCAGGTGGGCGATCTTGGGCTCAATCTCCGAGCGGAGGTCCTCGGGGATCTTGTCGGCCTGCTCCCGCAGCAGCTTTTCCGAGGTGTAGACCAGGGAATCGGCCTGGTTACGGAGCTCCACCTCCTCGCGGCGCCGCTGGTCCTCCTCGGAGTACTGCTCCGACTCCTTGATCCTCTGCTGGATCTCCTCCTCGTTGAGGCCGGAGCTGGGCACCACGGTGACCTTCTGCTCCTTGCCGGTGCCCTTGTCCCGGGCGGAGGCCGTGAGGATGCCGTTGGCGTCAATATCGAAGGCCACCTCGATCTGGGGGACGCCGCGGGGTGCCGGGAGAATGCCGTCCAGGATGAACCGGGCAACGGATCGGTTGTCCTTGGCCATGGGCCGCTCACCCTGAAGCACGTGGATCTCCACACTGGGCTGGCTATCGGCGGCGGTGGTGAAGACCTCTGACTTGGAGGTGGGGATGGTGGTGTTGCGGGGTATCAGGGGCGTCATCACCCCTCCCAGGGTCTCGATGCCCAGAGTGAGGGGGGTGACATCCAGCAGCAGGACGTCCTTCACCTCACCCTTGAGCACCCCTGCCTGAATGGCGGCTCCCAGGGCCACTGCCTCATCGGGGTTGACCGACCGGCTGGGCTCGCTGCCGAAGATCTCCTTCACCTTCTGCTGGACGGCGGGCATGCGCGTCATGCCCCCCACTAGGATGACCTCCTGGATCTGGTCGGGTTGCATCTCGGCGTCGGAGAGGGCCTGGCGGCAGGGGCCCTCCAGCCGGTCCAGCAGCTCGGCACAGAGCTGCTCCAGCTTGGCCCGGGTGAGGGTCTTGATGAGGTGCTTGGGCCCGGTGGCATCGGCGGTGATGAAGGGGAGGTTGATCTCTGTCTCCAGCACTGAGGAGAGCTCCACCTTGGCCTTCTCCGCCGCCTCCCTGAGCCGCTGGAGGGCCATCCGGTCCTGGCGCAGGTCGATGCCGCTCTCCTGGTGGAACTCCTCCACCAGCCAGTCAATGACGCGGTTATCGAAGTCGTCGCCCCCCAGGAAGGTATCGCCGGAGGTGGACTTCACCTCGAAGACCCCTTCGCCTAGCTGGAGGATGGAGATGTCGTAGGTGCCGCCCCCCAGGTCGAAGACGCCGATGGTCATGTCCTTCTTCTGTTTATCCAGGCCGTAGGCCAGAGAGGCCGCCGTGGGCTCGTTGATGATGCGCAGCACCTCCAGGCCGGCGATGCGCCCCGCATCGCGGGTGGCCTGGCGCTGGGCGTCGTTGAAGTAGGCGGGGGTTGTGATGACTGCCTGGGTGATCTTTTCGCCCAGCTTGGCCTCGGCGTCCTGTTTCATCTTCTGAAGGATCATGGCCGAGACCTCCGGCGGGGCATAGGTCTTGTCACCCATGGTGACGTGGGCATCGCCGTTGGTGGCCTTGACGATCTGGTAGGGCAGCCGCTGGCGTGCCCGCTTCACCTCGGGGTCGGTGTACTTGCGCCCCATGAGCCGCTTCACGGAGAAGATGGTGTTCTCCGAGTTGACCACCGCCTGACGCTTGGCGGCCAGCCCCGTGTAGCGCTCCCCACTCTTGGCGTTCACCGCCACGATGGAGGAGGTGACACGCTGCCCCTCGGCGTTCTCGACGACCACCGGCTCCCCGGCCTCGTAGATGGCCATGCAGGAGTTGGTCGTACCCAGGTCAATTCCCAGGACCCTTGGCATGGTTAGCCCTCCTTCTCCTCTGATGAGGGTTCCATTTTATCGGTGCTCAGTTGGGGTGGTCGTGCCACCACCACCTGGGCGGGGCGGAGCACCCTGCCGTGGAGCTTGTAGCCCTCCCGGAGCACCTCGATGACCTGGCCCTCGGCATGCTCCGTACTCTCCTGATACGAAAGGGCCTCGTGCTCCCAGGGGTCGAAGGCCTTCCCCTGGGCCTCGATCCTGCTGAGCCCCTCGGCCTCCAGGATATTCTGAAGCTTCTTCTCCAGCAGGCGCACCCCCTCCAGCCAGGTGGCGTGGTGCTCCTCCCGCTCGGCGTGGTCCAGGGCCAGCCGGAACTCGTCCAGCAGGGGCAGGAGCTGCTCCACCAGCCGGGCAGTGGCCTGGCGCTCCTGCTCCACCCGCTCCTCTTCAGCGCGGCGCTTGTAGTTGACGAAATCGGCCTGGACTCGCTGGAGCAGGTTCTTGAACTGGGTGCGCTCCCGGTCCGCCTCCTCCAGCTCCGCCTTCAGCCGCTCCAGTTGAACCTTGGGCGGGGCCTCCGGGTCAGCCTCTTCGGACAGTTGTTCGGGCTCTATCCCCATCGAAGGCCCTTCGGGCTGATCCCCCTCGTCCTGAGCCCTGTCGTGAGCCTCAGGACGAGGGGCTGGGGACGAAGGCTCAGGACGAAGCCCCTCTTGCTCCTCGTTTTCCGGCTTCTGCGGTATCATGCGTCCTCCAGATCGAAGCTATGGCTCGTCAAGTCTCATGGTGAAGGGCTGGAGCAGTTGGGTGAGCCGTTCCTCCAGCATCTCCCACACCTGCTCACCCCTGGCCATGGAATGGAGACGCCAGTGCATCTCCATGAGGCTCCGCAGCATCTCCAGCATCATCTCCACGCCTGCCAGGTTCAGTCCCACCTCGTCCACCAGGTGCTTGATGATACGGAGCCTGGCGATGTCCTCCTCGGAGTAGAGGCGGAGCATCCCTTCGGTGCGGGAGGGCTGCACCAGGCCCAGGCGCTCGTACTTTCGGAGGGTCTGGGGGTGCATGTTCAGCAGCCTGGCGGCCACGCTGATAACGTAGACCCCCTTCAACTCCGACTCTTCAGCTTGGCCCTCCATCTCTTCCCCGATAGGAGAGGCCTCCATAGCCTCCTCCTGCGGCGTTGGGGGTCCGGAGCCGGGCCCGACACCCCAGGACAGGAAGGTGGTGTCCCTCCCGCGCTGTCCCTGGTTCTGCCTGCTGCTCCGGCGCTGCACCGTGGTCGGGCCTCCTTTTGGTAGTCAATCCCCAGTATAACCCTTGACATGGACCATGTCAACTATTATACTTTACCTCAGCTTAAAGCTAGAGCGTGGTCAAGGAGCGATGATCTTTCTGAAGGCGTGTTCTCGGTGCAAAGGGGACCTGTACGTGAATCGGGACCAGTACGGCCTCTACCGCAAGTGCCTGCAGTGTGGGCACATCGAGGAGCTGCCCCTCCAGGCCCAGGAGAGCCAGGCCTACGCCGAGGCCCCGGCGTTGCGGCGTCAGGCCGCCTAACGCTGGGCCAGCTCGGGCCAGAAGCGCTCCTCTTTCCAGGGGTCGGCGTTGTGATGGTACCCCCGCAGCTCCCAGAAACCCATCTGGTTCTCCGCCAGAAACTCCAGCCCGTTGACCCATTTGGCGCTCTTCCAGCCGTAGCGTTTGGGCACTACTAGCCGTAAGGGTCCACCGTGCTCCTGGGCCAGGGGTGCTCCGTCGTGAGTGCGGGCGAGGAGGACGCCGTCGTCCAGGAGGGTCTCCAGCGGCAGGTTGGTGGTGTAGCCACCGTAGCAGTGGACCAGCACGTACCTAGCCTCGGGCCGGGGCTTGACTACGGTGAGCAGCTCGCGAAAGGGCACCCCCTCCCACCGGTTATTTTGGCGGCTCCACTGGGTCACGCAGTGGAAGTCGGCCGTCACGGTGCTCTGGGGGAGGCTCATCAACCGCTCCCAGGTGAGCTCCACCTCCTGCTCCACCAGCCCAAAGAGCCGGAGCCGCCACTCCGCCAGGCTGATGTGCGGCGTGGGGCCGTAGGTCAGCACGGGGAATTTTTCCGTGACAAACTGGCCGGGCGGGACCTGGGCATCCTGGGATGGAGGGGTCTGCCTGAGCCGTTGGGGTTGTTTCACCAGGGGTCTCCTGAAGGACGGAGCGGCTCTCTCACCTGAGCGCATCATAGTCCCGGTCGGTAGCTGTGTCAAACACGCCCCTTGCTGCCGTCATCGTAGCTGGGGTATGATGAACGGGATACCTGGCGGTGGGAGACGCAGGATCGATGGAACGGATCCCAGGTCCCGCCATCTGGGTGGAGGGGCTCTTCAAAGGCTTCGGGGGCCAGCCAGTGTTGCGGGACCTGAGCCTGACGGTGCCGTGGGGGGAGTTTTTGGTCATCTTTGGCTCCAACGGCGCTGGCAAGACCACGTTGCTGCGCATCCTCTCCACCCAGTCGAAGCCTGACCGTGGGCTGGTGCGGGTAGGAGGTCTGGACCGCCGCCGGGACGCCCCCCGCATCCGCCGGCTGGTGGGGGTGGTGGCCCACCAGGATCTCCTCTACGTGGACCTGACCGTCGCCGAGAACCTCCGCTTCTACGGCAGGATGTACGGTATCCAGGAGCTCCCGTCCCGCATCACCAGGGTGCTCCACGAGGTAGGGCTGGCGGAGCACCGGGACCAGCGGGTAGGTACCCTCTCCCACGGGATGCAGAAGCGCCTGGCCCTGGCCCGGGCCATCCTACATGCTCCTCCCATCCTGCTGCTGGATGAGCCCGAGGCGGGCCTGGACCCCGAGGCCCTGGAAGGCCTAGGGGTCCTGTTGCGCTCCTGGCGGGGTGGGGACCGGACCGTGGTGATGACTACCCATGACTTGGAGCAGGGGCTAGCCCTGGGCGACCGGATCGCCATCCTGGTGGGCGGGGGGATCGCCTTTGATGAGGCCCGGGAGGGCCTGGACGTGGCGGGCTTTAAGGATACGCTGCTCCGCTACACCGGGGTGGCCTGGTGAGAGACTACCTCCGGCCCATCCTGGCCCTGGTGTGGAAGGATATTCTGCTGGAGCTGCGCACCCGGGACATCGTCGTCTCCGTGGCGGTCTTCGCCCTCCTGGTGGTGCTGGTGTTCAACTTCGCCTTTGACCCCACGCCAGCCCAGGTGGCCATCCTGGCCCCTGGCCTGCTATGGGCCGCCTTCACCTTCGCCGGGGTACTGGCCCTGAGCCGCATCTTCATCCTGGAGAAGGACCGGGGCAGCCTGGAGGGCCTCCTGCTCTGCCCCGTCAGCCGCGACGTGATCTTCTTCGGCAAGCTGCTGGGTGCCTTCCTGTTCATGCTCCTGGTAGAGGCGTTGCTGCTGCCGGTGTTCACCCTGCTGTTCAACTTCTCCACCCTGCTGCTGGGCCTGTTGCTGACGCTGGTGCTGGCCACCCTGGGTTTTGCCGCCGTGGGCACCCTCTTTTCGGCCATCGCCGTCCACACCCGCTCCCGGGAGATCATGCTCCCCATCCTGTTCATCCCCATCGTGGTCCCCGTCCTCATTGCAGCGGTGGAGGCCTCGGCGCGAGTGCTCAACGGTGCCCCCTGGAGTGAGTTCAGCAACTGGCTCCAGCTTCTGCTTGTCTTTGATGCCATCTATCTCGTAATATGTCCCTGGCTATTCGGGTTCGTTCTGGAGGAGTAGCGGTCATGGAGAGAACACAGCAAGGTCTTGCCGCCGCAGAGCTGGAGCAGTCCATCCCCAGTTGGACGCCCCGGGGGGTGCTCCTGGTCCTCACCGGCGTCCTGATGCTGGTGAACCTCTACCTGATCTTCCTCTGGGCCCCCACTGACGCCATCCTGGGGGAGGTGCAGCGGGTCTTCTACTTCCACGTGCCCATCGCCTTTGTAAGCTTGATGGCCTTCTTCGTGGTGTTCCTGGGGAGCGTGCTGTACCTCCTCCGGGGCACCCGCCGGTGGGACATCCTGGCCCACTCGGCGGCGGAGGTGGGGGTGCTCTTCACCACCCTGACCCTCATCACCGGCTCCATCTGGGCCCGGCCCATCTGGGGTGTGTGGTGGACCTGGGACCCCCTGTTGACCACCACCCTCATCCTCTGGCTCATCTACGTGGGCTACCTGATGCTGCGGGCCTACGCCCCCACGCTGGCCCAGGGGGCGCGCTTCTCGGCGGTCCTGGGCATCGTGGGATTCGTGGACGTGCCCATCGTCTACTTCGCCGCCAACTGGTGGCGGTCGGTCCACCCCGAGCGGGTGGTGGGCCC
>JBHIBI010000062.1:0-7496 GCA_046758985.1 Dehalococcoidia bacterium | reverse complement strand
CACCCCGGAGGTCCAGCACCAGGAACTCCCTCAGGTGAGGGAAGATACACAGGTTCAGCTCCGCGGGCGTGGACTCGGGGTCTTCCTGCGGGAACGGCTCTTCCATATGCTCTGACGTCCTCAGCCTCTGGAATTCGTATGCACCATCTCATATTGTACCAGCCGTGGGCGCGGGGTGAAAGGGCTGTAGCGCCTACTTTCCGTCGCATAGGGGCGCAGGGTCATCAAACGAGAGCCGGGTCTGCTATAATGTTCGGGATAAGCCGGGCCCAACGGTGGAGGGATGCCTGAAGAGCTAGCGACAACCTGGTACTGGATCCTGGGTATCGTCCTGGGGATGGCCGGGAGCTACCTGGTGGTGCGCCTGCTGCTGCGCCCCGGCGTCACCAGGCTCCAACGGTGGCTGGAGGCGAGCCCGCAGCTTCAACCCCTGGCCGGGGTGTGGCTGGCCCTTGGCCGGCTGGTGGAGCTCTTCTTGCTGGCTCTGCTGGTGCTGGGTAGCGTCCTGGGCATTCTCCGGGTCCTCAACCGGGATGTCACCCCCGCCCTGGACGCCCTGGAAGGGATGGGAGTGGCCGTCCTGGGCTGGCTGGTCACCCACGGGGTACGCATCCTGCTCATCGCCGTCATCGCCTTCATCCTTATCCGTCTGCTGCGCCGCGTCGTACCCGGCTACCTGGAGCGGGGAATCCTCCGGGGCTTGGCCCGGGGAAGCGACCAATACGAGGAGGCCCAGAAACGGGCCAGTACCCTCACCGGGGTCATCACGGGCACCCTCACTGTCCTCATCGTTGTGGTGGCCCTGTTCATGGTCCTGGCCGAGCTCCGGCTGAACATCGGCCCGGTGCTGGCGGGGGTGGGCATAGCGGGCATTGCCCTGGGCTTTGGCGCCCAGCACCTGGTGCGCGACCTCATCAGTGGCGTGCTCATCCTGCTGGAGGACCAGTACCGCAAGGGTGATGTCGCCGCAGTGGGCGGCAAGATCGGCCTGGTGGAGGATGTGAACCTGCGCCGGACCCTGCTGCGGGACCTGGATGGCATCGTCCACATCATCCCCAACGGGGAGATCACCACCGCCAGCAACTACACCAAAGGCTTCTCACGAGTCAACCTGAACATCTCGGTAGCCTACAAGGAGGACCTGGACAAGGTGTTTGCCGTCATCGACCGGGTGGGCGAGGAGCTGGCCCAGGACCCTTACTACGGGCCCCTCATCACCCAGCCCCCCAAGGCCCTCCGGGTGGATGCCTTCGAGGACTCGGGCATCGCCATCAAAGTCCTGGGGGAGACCAGGCCCATCAGGCAGTGGGAGGTCATGGGTGAGCTCCGGCTTCGCCTCAAGAAAGCCTTCGACCAGGAGGGCATCGAGATCCCCTTCCCCCACATCACCCTCTACTGGGGTGTGGGGGCCTCCCCTTTCGCTGACCAGGTCCCTCTCGCCAGCTCGGCTCCCAAGAGCGAGCCCGTCAGAAGCGAGCCGGAACCCGAGCTGACGGAAAGGTTGCCCGACTCTGACGAGGAGCCCTAACCCTCAGCTCCAGGGAGGGCCGCCATTCCTGCACCCCCGCTGCTTCAACGGCTTGAACTGCTCCAGCCCCTGCTGCGGCTCCACCCCTTGGGTCTCCTGACAGACCTGGACGGCACCATTGCCGAACTGGTTTCTACTCCCCAGGCGGCCCAGGTCAACCCCGTGTGCCATCAGGCGTTGAAGGCCCTTGCCAAGCGGCTGGCCCTGGTAGCTGTGGTGACCGGTCGCTCAGTGGAAATCGCCCGGCGCATGGTGAACCTGACAGAGCTGCTCTACATCGGCAACCACGGCCTAGAGCGCTGGGAGGATGACCGACTCTATACAGCGCCCGGTGTGCAACGGTACCTGCCCCGCATCCAGGAGCTGGCCCAGGTCCTGCGGGGCCGTCTCCCCTCCCAGCAGGTGCTAGTAGAAGAGAAAGGCACCTCGCTAGCAGTCCACTACCGGTTGGCTCCCCATCCGGAGGAGGCACGAAAGCGCGTGCTCCAGGCCCTCCAGGAGGCTAGAGCCCTGGAGTGGGCCCGTCTCCTGGAGGGGAAGCTGGTGGTGAACGTCCTACCGCCTGGGGAGTACACCAAGGGGAGCGCCGCAGCGGAGCTGGTGGGTGAACGGGGGCTGCAGGGCGTGGTCTTCCTAGGTGACGATGTAACGGACCTCAGCGCCTTCCAAGCCCTGCACCAGCTTGCCGGTGCCTCTAACCTCCAGGCAGCCTGCATCGCCATCCTGAGGCCCGACAGTCCCGCCGAGCTGGTAAAGGAGGCGGACTACACCCTGGGAAGCGTGGAGGAGGTGGGGCGCTTTCTGGGCTGGTGGGCGGAGCAGGGAGCCGGAGGCGCTCGAGCCCGCTAGCTCACCAGGGCTTGCAGGTCCTCGATCTGGCAGGTCAGCCAGTGGGTAATGTCCTCCTGCTCGATGGCCTGGGTGAGGAAGGTGGCTCTGCGGGAGCGCTCCTCGTTGTCCATGACCAGGGCCTGGTACATGGCGTGCATGGTGCCCTCGATGTCCGCAGGAGCCACGGCCAGAGCGCCGTCACAAAGCTGCTTGAAGGCCCCGGTCGTCTCGGAAAGAATGAGCACGCCATCCTTGGTGTTCACCACGGGCCCCTCTTTGGCCACCAGGTTCATCCCGTCGATGACCGAGTTGACCAGGAGCACATCGTACAACCGCATGCCGGCGATGGCCTGGGTGTAGTTGTTCTCATAAAAGACGGTGATGGGTTGCCAATCGGGGGTCCCGAAGGTGGAGTTGATGCCCTGGATCACCTGATCGATCTCGTTGAGGTAGCGCTCGTACTGGCGGATGTGGGTCCGGGAGGGGACCAGAAAAGCCAGGAAGTTGACACGCCCGTGGAACTCGGGAGAGCGACTCAGCAGGGCCCCAAAGGCTTTGAAGCCCCGCACAATGTTCTTGCTGGGCTCCGCCCGGTCCACCCGGACCATGGTCTTTTCATTGCAGAGGGGGAGGAGCTTCTTTTCGTACTCCAGGGCCCTGGGAGAGCTGCCAATGCGGCGGACCTCCTCCACATCAATGGAGATGGGGTACACCCGTGCAGCCACCCTCCGATCCTCCAGGGTGACCGTTTCCCTGGAGTAGTCCGCCACGGCTCCGGGGAGGAACTCCTCGCAGCAGTAGAGGAAGTTATGCATGTCCTCCCGTGTCTGAAAGCCAACGACGTCGGCAGCGCACAGGCTGGCGCAGAGGGCCCGGCGCATCTCAGCGGGTAGGAGCTGCCAGTAGCGTGGGGTGGGCCAGGGGATATGAATGAAGTGCTGGATGAGGGCGTTGGGCAGCTCCTGCCGGACTAGCCCTGGAGCCAGGTACAGATGATAGTCATGCAGCAGCACCAGGGACGGCTTGGATAGACTCTGGGCCTCTTCGACAATGGCCTGGGCAAAGGCCTCATTCACCGGTATGTAACCCTCCAGCCAGGCATCGTGGACGGTGAGGTCCAGGTTGGGGTTGTAGGGGGAGTTCCACATGTAGTGCTGGAGGAACCAGAGGAGGGGGTTGCAGAAGATGTTGTAGAACTTGTGATAGATGCGGCGCGGCATGGCTACATAGCGGAGATTGACCCGCTGACCTGGCAGGGGCGACTTGATGTGCAGGCCTGGGTTGGCCCCGGCGATGTGCCGGTCACCCTCCCCCATGGCGCTGGCAATCCAGGTAAACTCCACGTGGCGGGTGAGAGAGCTGAGGGCAGTGACCACGCCGCCACTCCCCTTGCGGGGCTCGATACGGCCATCAGGGCCTATGTGGTGCTCGACTGGCCCGCGGTTGCTAGCTAGAATGAGGTGATGGCGAGAGAGGAAGCCATTACAAAGCTCCAGGAACTGCGCCCGTCGCACGTCATCCTTGGGGCCTGCCCTGAGAACCATGGCATCCCTCTGTGGCGATCTGCGAGCCTCCAAGGGGCCCTGCTGCCTCTGCTCCCAAAGCTATTACGAGACGTTGCTGCCATACCAAGCAAAGGAAACTTCACGGGAAGGGAAACGGCAACATGACCGTAGCATACCCTGAGGATGCTTGTCAAGGCGAGGTCCACTGCTGCCCCACACACCGGAAACTACACAAGGGATGTGATGCTTCATTGTGAAATGATGGACAAACTTGACAGGGGAGGGGTTCGGTATCTAGAATGCTGCATCGAGATAGAGGATTGAGCATCTAAAGCTTTCAGCCCTCTTTTATCCCCAATATCGGTACCTGCAAAGGGTATCGAAGAGATACGCGTAATCTCTCTGCTAGCGGAGGACTGACATGAGGAACAGACTGCGCCTTACTCCATTGGTGTTGGTGGTCCTTACCCTACTCCTCACTGCGGTAGCCCTTGGCTGCGCTGCGGCCACCCCTACACCGACACCCAGACCTACCCCCACCCCAACGGTCGCCGCACCCGTGGCCACACCGACCCCCACGGCCACTCCAACTCCCAGCGCACCACAGCCCCAGTACGGTGGCGTCTTTGGCAAGACCACCCGTAGGGATCCTCTTAGCTGTGACTCTGCCACGATAGGTGCCCGGACCGGCAACGAGTCCAATCCGTGCCACTCGCTGTACAGCCGGTTCATCCGCAACGGCTACACCGAGACGGAGGGCTACTTCGACCTCATTCCGGAGCTGGTTACCTCCTGGGAGCCCAACGCCACAGGCGATACCTGGACGTTGCAGTTGCGCCAGGGCGTGATGTTCACCCACGGCCGGGAGTTCACCGCCGAGGACGCCAAGTTCACCCTGGAGCGGCTGAAGCTCTCCCCCTCGACGGGACGGCTGGCGGCGCTGCGGGACGGGATCGACTCGGTAGACATCCTCGACACCTACACCATCCAGGTGAACCTGGTGCGCCCATGGGCGGGGTTCATAGTGCAGATGGCCAACCCGTGGCTGTTGGTCTACCCTAAGGACCCCACAGAGAACGTGGACTTCCAGTGGGCCGATCCCTTTGCAGTCCCGGGCAGCGGGCCCTTCATCCTAACGGTGGCTGACCGGGGCAGCCGGTACGCCGCCGAGCGGAACCCCGACTACTGGGACGAGCCCTTCCCCTACCTGGACGGATGGAACAATCTCATCGTGCCCGACTTCGAGACCCGGGCGGCGCTCCTAGAGACTACCCAGGTGGACTCCTCCGGCGCCCAGGTATGGCCCGTCTCCATCTACCTGGACCTGCGGGACAAGCCCCACATCAATAGCAAGCTCATCTTCGGGAACTTCGCCAACGGCGCGGTCCTGAGCCTGGACGTCCTGCCCTTTAACGACGTGCGCGTGCGGCAGGCGGTGTACCTGACGCTGGATGCCAATGAGGTCAACCAGATCGTGGACGAGGGTCTCGGCATCCAATCCCACTGCATCACCGGCAGCGCCACCGATGCCTGCACACCTATCGAAGAGCAGAAGAGCTGGGCACAGTGGGCCGACACCCCTGAGGAGCGAGCCCAGAAGCGGCAGGAGGCCAAGCAGCTCATGATTGATGCCGACTATCCCAATGGCTTCGACGTCACCGCGGACTACGGGAAGCTCTGCATCCACGATGGGCGCTCCCAGTTCCTCCTGACCACCGTGTACCTGCAACAGGTGCTGGAGGAGCACCTGAACATCCGCTGCGAGGTGCGGCAGGTCGAGCGAAGCCAGATGGTAGAGATGCAGAGGGCGCATGACTTCGGGTTCATGTATGGCGGCGGGGCCCGGGCCGATGTTTCACTGGAGGGGGCCATCAGCACCCGCTACCTCTGCGACTCCGGGGACAACTTCTCTGGAGACTGTGACCCGGTCATCGAGGACTACTGGGACCAGATCACCCAGGAGCTGGACGAGGCGCGGCGCATCCAGTTGGCCCGGGAGCTGGAGACATACTACGCTACCGAGCACTTTGGGCCCCACATACTCATGTACGAAGCGCCCTACATCGTCCAGTGGAACAAGCGGGTGCAGGACTACGACCCGGGGCCGGGCTTCTACCACATCGCCAACCACTTCTACGCCAACATCTGGATCGACCCCGCCATCGACCCGTTGACGGGGGAGCGCAGGTAGCTCGCACCTGGTGTATGGCGGCTGAGGGGGTGGACGGTGGCACCCGCCTACCAGTCCACCCCCTCAGCCCAATCCCCGTACAGGGGCCACCGTAGGGTGGCAACCGCACCAGCGAGGGGTCATACTAGGACACGGTATCTCAAGTCCTGAAGAGGCCTCGTCAACCTAGCTTGGAGACCCTGCGTCCCAAGACAGGGGAACTCAGGGTGGGTGGATGGGCCAAGGCCATTCTGAAACGGCAGCGAAGAACCTGCTTTCCTCGCTACGGTCCAACAGGACACGGAGACCCTTCACCTTTACTCAGGGTGACAAAGGGGTTATGCTACCCTACGGGTAGCATCTCCTAGATGTGCGGGGAGAGCCTAGCGGTCGGGAAAGACGAGTTGCTAGGGCCCCAGGTGGCCCAGGGGTAGAGCCGAGGGTAATGTGAGTGTGTACCGAGGCCAGGTAGCCGAGGAAGCCCTCCCTGTAGGGGAACGGGTCCGTGCCGGTGGTTTCCGAGTATGGCGCCGTCTCCTTCGCTTCGTGCGGCGGAAGCCCCTAGGAGCCTTTGGGCTGAGCTTGACGGTTTTGCTCCTCGTGCTGGCCCTGGGGGCTAACGTGTTCCAGGTCCGGAACCCCCTAGCGCCAGACTACCCTGAACGCCTCCAGAGACCCAGCCTGACTCACTGGTTCGGGACGGACGGGTTTGGCCGGGACGTGTACAGCCGGGTCCTCCACGCGCTGCGCACCTCCCTGGGCGTCAGTTTTGGCGCCCTGGCTCTCGGCGGCGTGGGCGGTGGACTGCTAGGGCTCATCAGCGGCTACAAGCTGGGCCGCTTGGACATCCTCATCCAACGGGGTGTGGACGTCCTTATGGCCTTCCCCACCCTGGTGCTGGCGCTGGCCTTGGTGGCTGCCTTTGAACCCTCAGTGCCCATCGTGATAGGCGCCATCGCCGTGGTATTGCTGCCCCGGGTCTCCCGCATCGTCCGGGGTTCTGCCATCTCCCTGCGGGAGGAGCAGTTCGTGGATGCGGCCCGGGCTCTCGGAGCCCAGGACTTACGCATTGTCGGGCGGCATCTGCTGCCCAACGCCCTCTCCCCCTGGCTGGTCATCGTCACCGCGGAGCTGGGCAACGCCATTATCATCGAGTCCTCCCTCAGCTACCTGGGCCTAGGGGTCCAGGAGCCCCATCCCTCCCTGGGGACCATGCTTAGCGCCAACGTCTCCCACTTCATGCGGCTAGCGCCCTGGCTGGTCATCATACCCGGGATAGCCCTGAGCCTGGCAGTGTTCGGCCTGAACATCTTCGGCGATGCCCTGCGGGACATCCTGGACCCCCGGCTACGGCAACGCTGAGGTGGTGACTTATGCGCCAGTACATCATGCGGAGGATCCTCCTGGCCCTCGTCACCATCCTGGGCTCCACCCTCTTGGTCTTTGGCATCCTGCAGATGAT
>JBHIBI010000061.1:0-7549 GCA_046758985.1 Dehalococcoidia bacterium | reverse complement strand
CGATGAGGGCCGAGCCTTCGGCGAAGGCTTGCACGCCGGGGGTGATCTTCGTCTGCCGGGGCTCGTCCCAGGCTCTGCCGTCGGACCGGAGCAAGACCCCTCCTCTAGAAGCGCGGGTCCCACCTCAGTATAGCACGCCCGGCCTTCGGGGGCTCGGTTGGCGGGCATCGTCGAGACCGAGGCAACCGCGGTGGACATAGGTGTGCTAAAATAGAAGCTCGGTAAGTTCGAATCTTGCTTGCGGAGCCAGGCAAGATTCGAACCTATTCACCTAGCTGCCCCACAGGTATTGCCGCCCCCATGCTTCCTTGACCCGACCATGTCACCCTGAGCGTAGCGAAGGGTCTGGAATCGCAGATTCTTCGTGTGCCTCCGGCGCACTCAGAATGACAACCGCAGGTATTGCCGGCCCCGAGGTTCCTAGGGGCTGCTAGAACTCGTCCCCTGGGCCCTCCGTTTTCACCCATAGACGGCGCCCATCGCTTAACACCTCTACCGTGCCGTGAAAGGCCGTCTGGTAGATGGGCCCTCCCACGTGGGCCTGGAGCCTCTCCATCACCGCCGGGCTGGGATGGCCGAAGGGGTTCTCCTGTCCCGCAGAGATGACGGCTAGCTGGGGCCGTACGCTCGCTAGAAAGGTGGTGTCGCTGGAGGAGTCGCTGCCATGATGGGCTACTTTCAGCACCGTGCTCGCCAGCGCCGCCTCCCGGTCCAGCAGATAGAACTCCGCTACCCGCCCCACATCGCCCGTCAGCAGGACACTGCTCTCGCCGTAGATGACCCGGAGGACCACCGAGTTGTTGTTGACATCTGCCCCGGTCCCCCGCAGCGGCTCCGGGGGTGGGTGGAGCACCTCCAGCAGGACATTGCCGTCCAGGACAACCCGCTGCCCCGCGACGGCCCGCACGAAGGGTGCTCTCTGCTGCCGGAGCACCTGCTGCCACCGCTGGTAGAGCACGCTGGATGGCTGCTCAACTCCCTCCAGGACCCGGCCCACCCGGTACCGCTGGAGCACCTCGATGAGCCCCTCCAGGTGGTCCACCTGAGGGTGGGTCAGCACCACCAGATCCAGGTTCCGCTCCCACAGAGGGAGGTGTCTCCCCAAGGCCCGGACGGCGGCCAGGGGCTCGGGGCCGCCGTCTATCAGGACCCTGCCCCCTCGGGGCGTCACGATGAGGACGGCATCGCCCTGCCCTACGTCGAGGAAGAGGACATGGAGCCGACCGTCGGGGCCACTCAGGGCTGCCGTCCAGAGGAGCGCCGCCAGCAGTGCCAGGATGACCACCGACCACACCTTGAGCCGGCTGCCATGGGTCAGGTCCGGCACTCGGGGCAGCCAAGCTGTCCCGCCCCAAAGGGAGGCCACTCCTCGAAGTGGGAGCCGCCAGCTCCGCGGCACCAGCAGATACCCTACCAGGAGGCTATAGTACACCCAGACCAGGCCGGCCCCCAGGCGAGGGACGGCCACCGAGGTGCCGGGGATGAGGGCGACGGTCTGGGCCACTCCCCCAAGGTAGGTGAGTGGCACCCATGCCAGCCAGCCGATGCCCTGGGCCACCAGGGGACTGGCCAGGCCCACCAGGGAGGTTAGCAGCGAGGTAACCAGGATGAAGGGCAGGGCTGGCAAGGCCAGGATGGTGGCGGGGATGCCCAGGGTTGGCACGTACTGGAAGTTGAAGGCTACCAGGGGAAGAGTGGCAACGGTGGCAGCGAAAGATGCTGCGGCCATCTCTGCTACCCGGTGGGCCAGGGTCCGTTGCCAGCCGGTTGGGTCGAACCCGCCCAACCATCCCTTGAGCCTGCGCTCCACCGCGGGTGCGATGAGGGCCAGGCCAGCCATGGCGGTGAAGCTCAGTTGGAAGGAGGCATCCCGAAGGATCGGCGGGGTCAACCCTACCAGGACCCCCGCCGCCAGGGCCAGCGCGGGGAGGACGCTGCCGGGCCTCCCCAGGGCCAGCGCCGCCAGAAAGATGGTGCCCATGATGGCGGCCCGCGCCACCGATGGCGGAAAGCCCGTCAGAAAGGCATAGACCCACAGCAGGAGCAAAGGGAGCAGCAGGTACAGGTTCCGGCGGCGTCCCAGTAGCCAGGCGCTGAAGGAGACCGCGAGGCCCAGCAGAATGCTGACGTGCAGGCCCGAGATAGCCAGCAGGTGGGAGGTGCCACTCCTGCGGAAGGCGTTGGTCACCTCCTCGGGGAGACCGCTGCGCCGTCCCAGGAGAAGGGTCTGGGCCAGGGACGCCTGAGACTCGGGCAGGGCCGACTCCAGGGATGCGGCCAGCCTGCCCCGCAGCTCGTAGACCCAGCGGAGCCACGTCGCACCGCCCTGGCCCGACAGGGTTACCTGGGGAAAGTACAGTACAGAGTCGATGCCCTGGCGGGCCAGGTACTCCTGGTAGTCGAAGCCCTCAAAGCGAGGGGGCTCCTTCAGGGTTCCCTGGAGCAAGAGCCGGTCGCCGTAGCGGAAGAAGGGCTCATCCCTCTGCTGTACCAGTTCGGCCGAGGGCTGGGCGTAGACCATCACCTTGCCCTGGGCCTCCTGCCATCCCTCGCCCCGGTCCACCGCCTGGGCCTCCAGCACGAACCGCAGGGCCCGTCCCCGGGGCTCCGGGTCACTGACCACCAGCCCTTGCAGGGAGAGGGGGTCCGGGCCATGAAACCTGGCCAGGCCCTCTTGGGGTGTCGCTCCCCACTGGGACCAGGCCAGCCCCAGGAGCAGGACCAAGGGGAGCAACGCGGCCAGGCGTACCCGCTGCCAGAAGGCCAGCACGACTCCCAGCGCCAGGGCACCCCCCAGCAGCAGAAGGAAGGGGATGAGCGCTACAGTGAGCTGGAGTCCTAGCAGGACCCCCAGCACCCACGACAAGGCCAGAAGCACCAGCTTCATCAGATCGCTCCGATCCTTCGAGCCGGGCTCATGAGGCGTTGGCGATCATCCATCTGGCTGAAGCCCTTGTTCGGTCTGCCCGTTAGACACGCCCCCGCTTGCCCATTCTATGCCCCAACCTTGGCGAGTCAAGCTCCTAGCATTGGGACGGGCGAGTGGCTGCAGCCTCCCTTGCCGCTCCAGTAGCCCTAGCCCCCATCAACCTGGAGTTACGCGGGCGCGCCGTTGACCGGGAGGTCATCGGAAGTTACACTACGGACAGGCTTCTAGGGTTATCCAGAAGGGAGGAGGGTGCCATGACACAGCTCCTACGGGACGAACGGGTCGAGTATGCCGTCCGGAACTGGGCCCCTCGTTTTACCGCCCAGGGGGTGGACTCCAACGACTTTGAGCGCACCGTGGCCCGCATCTCCACCTGGGACCAGTGGTGCCGCGAGTGGTCAGCCACCGCCGCCATGCACCAGGCCCTGGCCGAGGAGGCCGAGGCATCGGGCCGGAAGCTCACGGCTGGCGAGGCCTACATCTCGGCGGCCGTCTGCTACCACTTCGGCAAGTTCTACTTCATGCACGACCAGGCCCAGTACCGGGAGACCCAGGACAAGTCCATCGCCTGCTACGCCAAGGGGATAGCGTACCTGGACCCCTCGGCGGAGCGAGTGGAGGTGCCCTTCGAGGGGATCAAGATGGTGGGCTACCTCCGCCGCCCGGCGGGGGTGAGCCGCCCTCCCGTGGTCATCCTGGCCCCTGGCCTAGAGTCCACCAAGGAGGAGTTCTACCACTGGGAGAACGTCTTCCTCAAGCGAGGTATGGCTACCCTCTCCCTGGAGGGCCCTGGCCAGGGAGAGACGAACCGTGTGATGCCCATGCGGGGCGATTACGAGGCCGTGGCAACCGCTACCATTGACTTCCTGGAGGGCCGCAGCGACGTGGACGCCCAGAGGGTGGGCATCGCGGGGGTAAGCCTGGGTGGCTACTTCGCACCCCGGGCGGCGGCCTTTGAGCACCGCCTCCAGGCGGCGGTGGGCATCTGTGGTCCCTACAACCTGGCTGGGCGCTGGGAACACCGCAGCGCTCTGAGCAGGCTCGCTCTCCAGTACGTTACCTGGGCCAAGGATGAGGCCGAGGCCGACGAGCGCTCCTCCAAGCTTACCCTGGAGGGCATCCTCTCCGGGGTGCGCTGCCCCCTGCTCGTGGTGCAGGGGAAGCAGGACCGGCTGGTCCCCTATACCGAGGCGGAGCGCATCGTTCAGGATGCAGGCAACGTGGCCCAACTGGTGATGTACGAGGAGGGGAACCACGTCTGCAACAACATCCCCTACAAGTACCGGCCCCTGGTCAGCGACTGGATGGCCCAGCACCTGCGGGCCAGTTAGACGTTCCCCTCGGTGCTCTCTCCCTCGCTGTCGAAGCGGGCCTTCTGCTTCGTCAGGAAGGCCTGGAGCCCCTTGCGGAAGTCGGCACTGTCGAACACCCGGGAGGTGACGGGTCCCCGGTAGCGGGAGGCCTCCAGGTAGAGGGTCTTGATCAGGTGGTTCAGCCGCTCCTTGATGGAGTGGAGGGTCACCTGGGAGTATCCGCAGAGGGTCTCCGCTATCTCCGTGACCCGCGGCAGGAGCTGCTCATGGGGGACCATCTCCTGGGCCAGGCCCATGCGGAGGGCGGTCTGGGCGTCCAGCTTCTGGGCCAGCAGGCAGGCCCAACTGGCCCAGGAGAGGTTGGTCTTCATGGCCAGCAGCACCGGCTGGGGTCCGCCGTCCCTCCCCCGGGCGGCGTAGGGCGGCCAGAACTGGGCCCGCTCCGAGGCGATGACGATATCCGACTGGAGCACCAGGTACAGACCACCCCCGGCAGCCATGCCGTTGACGGCGCAGATGACTGGCTTCAGCCGGTCGTAGTCGCCGGCGATGAAGCCCAGGTCCGACCGGGGTGGCGTCTCCCCTCGCTCCAGGTACTCGATGTCCTGCTTCACGTCGTAGCCGGCGCAGAAGGCCTGCCCCTGGCCGGTGAGCAGCACCACCTTCATCGCCTCGTCGGCCTCGAGCTCCTGGAAGATGGTGGTGAGCTGGGCCACCATGGGCCGGTTGAGGGCGTTCAGCGCCTCAGGACGCGCCAGGGTGACGTAGGCGATGCCGTCGCGCTTTTCCAGGAGAACACTGCTCATACTCTACCTCGCACCAAAGAGCCGTCATGCTGCTGGCCTAGTCGAAGGCCCCCTCTGCGGCCAGCCCGGTGAACTCCTCCTCGGAAAGGCCCAGGGCCTCAGTGTACACGTAACGGTTGTGCTCCCCGAAGAGGTGGACGGGCTGGGTGATCCCACCGGGGCTCTCCGAGAGGATAAAGGAGGGGCCTTGCTCCCGGTACCAGCCCATCACCGGGTGGTGGAGCTTCCAGTGGTAGCCGCGGTGCTTTAGCTGGGGGTCCCTATCCAGGATGTCCTGGGCGCTCTGCACCACCCCCGCGGGTACCCCCGCCTTCTGGAGCCTCCGCATCACCTCCTCGGGGGAGTGCCGCCTGGTCCAGCGCTCCACCAGCGGGTCCAGCTCGTCGGCATGTTGCACCCGTCTCTCCAGGGTAGCGAACCGCTCCGCCCTGGCCCACGGTGGGTCCCCCAGGGCCAGGCAGAGGGCCCGCCATTGCTCTTGGTTGAACACGGCGATGGCGCACCAGCGGTCATCTCCCTGGCACCGGTACACCCCGTGGGGGGCCGCCGGAACGTAGGGTAGCCGGTTGCCCATGCGCTGGAGCACCCGGCCGTTCACGGTGTAGTCCAGCAGTGCCTCGTGCAGGGCGTGGTTGGCCGCCTCGAGCTGGGAAAGGTCGATGTACTGGCCCCGCCCGGTCCTGCGGCGGTACTCCAGGGCGGCCAGGACGGCTACCGCCCCCAGATGGGGCACAAAGTAATCGGTGTAGGCGCTGGTGATCCCCATGGGCGTCCGGTCGGGCCAGCCGATGAGGCTGGCGATGCCCGAGAGCCCCATCAGGAGGGGCCCGTAGCCCCGCAGCCCTCGGTCGGGCCCCGTCTGGCCCGCCATACACAGGCTGATGGCGATGAGCCCTGGCTTCTCCCTGGCGAGGGCATCGTAGCCCAGCCCCCGCTTCGCCAGGACCTGGTGGCTGGAGAAGTTGTCAATCATCACGTCGCTACGCAGGGCCCGCCGGCGGGCCAGCTCCACCGCCTCAGGGTGCTCCAGGTTCAGGGAGACCCCCAGCTTCTGCGGGTTGGGCTGGGCATACCATCCAGCGCGGTTGATGTCCTCGATACCGTCCTTGAAGGGAGGGGTGATGCGGTGCCGGCACATCCGCCGGGAGCTCTCCACCTGGATCACCTCTGCCCCAAACAGGGCCAGCCAGCGCCCCACCAGCGGGCCCACGCTCTGCCAGGTGAACTCCAGCACCTTGATGTCCTCCAGCGGCTTGGAGATGGCCTCGGGATGGGCGGGGCCGTTGTGGGAGGGTTCTCTCTGGTGGTCCAGCTCCCGAAGCACCTCCTCGGTGTGTTCACCTAGCAGGGGGGCACGGTGCCAGAGACGGTAAGGGGTCTCGCTCATCTTGAAGGGCGCACCGGGGTAGGTGATGGTGGTGTGGAGCTCCGGGTGCTCCAGGGGTGTCCAGGAACCCCGGGCCCGCAACTGGGGGCTCTCCAGCAGCTCTTCTACCGTCTCGATGGGCATGAGCTGCACCCCCCACCGCTGGGCCTCCTGGTACAGCTCTCGTCGGGTCCTGGTGAGGAAGAAGCGTGCCGCTACCTCCTCCCGGTGCTGGATCTCCTCCTGGGACATCTCGGTGGCCTTACTGTGACGGCCCAGACGCTCCATCTCCGCGGCGGTGAGGTCCTCGGCCATGCCGTGGCTGGAGAGCCATTCCAGCAGGACCCTGCCGTTGCCTGCCCCAGAGACACCCACCTGGCAGATCACGAAACCGTCCTTGCAGGGATAGACCCACCGTTCCCTCCTGCCCTCCAGGCTAATCTGGTTGCCCGTGCGGCGTCGCAGGGTGCGCTGGAACTCCCAGAAGCAGTGGGCCAGAGGTGCCGTGATGGGGATGGCTGCCTGCATGGACAGGTCCACGTGCTGGCCCTTTCCCGTCCGCATCCGGTAGAGCAGGGCCATCAACGTGCCGATGGCCCCCTGGACCCCAGCCTGGGCGTAGGCCTGGGAGACCGTCACCCGCACGGGGGGTCGGTCTGGGTCTCCCAGGGTGTCCATCAGCCCTCCCATGGCCAGGGCGACGATGTCCGAGGCCTGGTAGTCCTTGTAGGGCCCGGTCTGGCCGAAGGGGGTGATGGAGGTGACGATGAACCGGGGGTTGAGCTCCCGCAAGGCAGGGTAGCCCAGGCCCAGGCGGTCCAGGTAGCCCGGCGGGAGGCTCTCCACCAGGATGTCGGCGGTCCTGACCAGCCGCCGGAAGAGGGCCTGTCCCTCGGGGGCGGTGAGGTCCAGGGTGATGCTCCGCTTGCTGGTGTTGAAGGCCATCCAGAAGAGGCTCTTCTCGGGGTCACGCTGGTCGTGGTAGAAGGGGCCGGTCTGCCGGGTGGGGTCCCCGCCGGGGGGCTCCACCTTGATCACGTCGGCACCCAGGTCTGCCAGGAGCTTGGTGCAGAGGACCCCTTTTTCGTCTGCCAGGTCCAGCACCCGGTAGGGACCCAGGGCCGAGTTCCTCCGC
>JBHIBI010000060.1:0-7662 GCA_046758985.1 Dehalococcoidia bacterium | reverse complement strand
TCAAGAATTGGGCGATTCACTGAGCCGAAAGGAGGCCGCCACGCTAAGCGGTCACGCCCTCCTGGGCCAGCCAGGCGTGGAGCTGCACCAGGGTCTGGCTGTTCTCCTCCAGGGAGAAGCCGTCCACCCGCTCCACCGGGCTGGCCGCCATGCCGTCCACGGCCCCCAGGCGGACCGTCTGCCGCACCATCTCCTGCTCCGCCTCCACCGAGGGCAGCAGGACCCTCCCCTTGAGTTGGGAGAGGGCCGCCACCAGCCCGTAGCCTCCCCAGTTGGAGACGCTGCTCAGCACCAGCCGGCTCACCCTGGTCACGCAGGGCTCCTTCACCAGGCTCGCCACCTGGGGGATGGCCTGGGCCAGGTTCCCCATGCCGATCTCGTTCCCGCCGTCGCCGATGCCCACGGTGTGGGGATGGTCATGGAACAGGTAGTCCAGCTTGGCGTTATAGGGGCTGATGTCCTGCCCGTGCATGTTCCGGTACACCCGGTCGTGGGTGAAGCCACACCGCTCGATGGCGATGAGCACCGAGGGGGTCAGCTCCGCCAGGAGGTCCCTGGCGAAACGCTGGCTGGCCTGGTGGTCGGTGATGGGGAAGTCGACCACCCGGGCCCGGTGGCCCACCAGGGAGGTAAGCAGGGGTGCGGTGTGCCGGTCGGAGATGTACACCACGGTGTAGCCCAGGGACTGGAGGGCATCGCCAATGACTACCGCCCCCGGCGGGCCATCGGTCTCGGGCGCCCCCGCAGCCAGGATGTAGAAGCCGGTGGCGATGAAGACGGTACCCGGGTGCTCCAGGATGAGGGTGGCCGCCTCTTCACAGAAGCTGGGCGGCAGCTCGCCCCGGAGGGCAGAGATGCCACGCCGGTCCCTATCCAGGATGATGTCCTCGATGGACAAAGCAGCCCCTCCTGGTCTTTGCTTCCTGGCCGTCAGGGTGGACGCCTACCGGACGGCCAGCTCCTCGTCGCGCAGGTCGGTGATGAACATGTGGCCAGGCGCATGGGTGATCATGAGGGAGGGCCGGGAGCTCATGGCCACCAACTGAGGGGTGACACCGCAGGCCCAGAAGACGGGTACCTCCCCATCTCGCAGCTCCGGGAGGTCGCCCAGATCGGGCCGGGCAAGGTCGCGGATGCCGATGGTCTCCGGGTCTCCGATGTGGATGGGAGCCCCGTGCGCCGAGGGATATCGGGAGGTGGTCTGCACCGCCTTGAGCACCTTGTCCTGGGGGATGGGCCGCATGGAGACTACCATGGGCCCGTGGAACACGCCGGCGGGGATGGTGGAGATGTTGGTGACGTACATGGAGACGACCTTGCCCTCCTGCAGGTGCCGCAGAGGAATGCCCGCTCGCACCAGGGCATGGTCGAAGGTGAAGCTGCACCCGATGAGAAAGGAGACCAGGTCATCGCGCCAGTATTCCGTGATGTCCCGCTCCTCGGCCACCAGCTCCCCATCACGGAATACCCGGTATCCCGGGAGGTCCACCCGTAGGTCCGCGCCAGGGGCAGTGCGGGCCGGCTCCCACAAGCCCGCCTCCACCACCTCCACCAGAGGGCAGGGCTTGGGGTTGCGGTGGCAAAACAGCAAGAAATCGAAGGCCAGATCCTTGGGCAGGATGGCCAGGTTGGCCTGGACGTAGCCCGGCGCCAGGCCCGGTGTAGGGCCGGTCAGCTCGCCACTGCGGATGAGCTGCCTCAGCTCCCGGGGTGTTGTGGGAAGGGTCTGCTGCCGCACACCCCCACCTCCTGCAGTGCTTGCCTTCAGTGTCCACCCCCAGGGTAGCCCCCGGAGGGGCGGGCGTCAAGCTCTGGGTGATGCGCCGTTCGGGCTATCCCACCCTCCCCAGGCCGTTGAGGCGGCGCAGGGCCTCCAGCCTGTCCCGTTGGCCCACCCTGGCGCGCGCCAACGCCCGGGAGAGAAAGGCCACCGTCTCGTCGTAGGTGCGGCGGTCCACCGGATAGGGGTGGCCATCCTTGCCCCCGTGGGCGAAGCTGTAGACGGCGGGGTCCCAGATGCTGGTGGGAGCGCCGTAGATCAGCTCGGCGGCCAGGCTCAGGGCACGCAGCGTCTTGGCCCCCACGCCTTCCAACGCCAGCAAGGCCTCGAAGTTCTCCGGCCGCCGCTCATAGGTAGCGAGGAGGATCTTGCTCAGGCGCTGGGGGTGGATATCCTCCAGGGCAACGATGTGGTGGCGGTGGGGCAGCGACAGGTGCTTCAGCCGCTCCAGGTCCTTCACCACCTGTTGGGGCCGCTCCTCCCGGGCGATGTGGGCGATGGTACGGCGGGCGGCGTCGCTCTCCCGCGCCACCAGGTTAAGCACCTGCTGCTCCCGCCGCTGGGAGGCGATGGCGCTGTGAGGCTCGCAGACGAAGTCCTCCACCCGCTCCCCCAGCCAGTGGTAGCGGCGGGCGTAGCGGGTGGCCTCGTTCATCCCCTGCTGCACTACCGCCCAGCGGCCCGAGGTGGCAAAGAAGAAGACGTGGTGGTAGAGCTGGTAGTTGTCCTGGAGGGCGGCGCTGTCCACCTTGGCCGCTATGCGGCTGGCGTACACTAGGGCCGAGAGGTCCTGCCCCAGCCGCTGGCCCGCCTGCTGGATCTCAGCCGGGGTCTTGCGGGAGGTGGCCCCCTTGCCGCCGGCGATGTACAGCCCCAGCTCCCCCTCCAGGCCCCGGAGTCCCTCCTTGAGAGCGCCGCAGACGGTGGTGGTGAGGCCGCTGGAGTGCCAGTCGAAACCCAAGAGGCAGCCGAGGGCCTGGAACCAGTGGGGGTCGGAGAGGCGCCGCAGCACCTCCTCGGGGCCGTAGTCCTCCACCACGGCCACCGTCACCGCCCGGGCCAGCTTCACCATCCGCTGGAAGAGCCAGGGCGGCGCCTTGCCGTAGTGCAGGGGCATCTCTGCCGTGCCGGTCCGCTGCACCGTGCCCCTCCAAAGCTCGCTTCCCTCATTATACAACTGCCGGCCTCGACTGACCCGCTGGGGGTGTCAGGGTTTCTCCAGTAGTCCCCGATTGCGACGGGCCTCTCCCCCTCCTATACTGGCGGTGCACCCTACGAGAGGTCCGGCCATGGTGGAAGGGGCGGGGATACGGAAGCCCGCGGTGGCAGGGCAGTTCTATGCAGCCTCGCCGGAGGCCCTGCGACGCCAGCTCCTGGGGTGCTACACCCACCCCCTGGGTCCAGGTGGCCCCCCTCAGGTCAACCCGGCCACCCTGGGCACGGTGGTGGGCCTGGTGGTGCCCCACGCGGGGTACACCTACTCGGGCCCGGTAGCCGCCCATGCCTTCGCCCGCCTGGCCCAGCGAGGCACCCCACAGACGGTGGTGATCCTGGGTCCCAACCACTACGGGCTGGGCAAGCCCCTGGCCCTCTCACCCCACGGCTCCTGGGAGACGCCCCTGGGCACCGTGGAGGTGGACGGGGCCCTGGGGGAGGCTCTGGCCTTCCGACTGCCTTCTCTCGCCAGTAGCGAGGCAGCCCACCGGCAGGAGCACGCCCTGGAGGTGGAGGTGCCCTTCCTCCAGCACCTCTATGGCTGTGTGAACATCCTCCCCATAGCCATGCTGGACCAGGGTGTGGAGACCAGCGTGGAGCTGGGCCGGGCGCTGGCCAAGGTGCTGTCACCGGGGTCGGTGGTGCTGGCCAGCACCGACCTGAGCCACTACTACCCTCAGGGGACCGCCCGTGAGCTGGATCGGCGTGCCATCGAGGCCATCCTGAGCCTGGACCCGTCGAGTCTCCACGATGTCATAGAGAAGGCGGGGATCAATATGTGCGGCCCGGGGCCGGTAGCGGCGATGCTGGAGTGCCTGCGACGGCTGGGGGCCGGGGAGGCCCGCCTGCTGGCCTACGCTACCTCCGGCGATACCTCGGGGAAGCTGAGCCAGGTGGTGGGCTACGTGGCGGTGGAGGTGTCCTGACCGCCCTTCGGGAGCCGCTTCGACTGAGGCTCAGCACGAAGGCTCAGGGCCATGCCGCGGGTATGGTACAGCTCCACGGCGGCGCCTGCCAGGGTGGCCCCCTCAATGGGCGGACGGGTCTTCTTGACGCTGACGCGCACGCTGTACACGGGAAAGGCCTCCAGTACCCGCTGGGCGATGGCCCCGGCCAGGGACTCCAGCAGGTTGCGGGGCGGGCCCTCCAGGACCTCCTGCACCGTGCGGTAGAGGTGGGTGTAGCTCACCGTCTCCTCCAGGCGGTCCGAGGTGGCGGGCCCACGCAGGTCCAGCTCCACCTCCAGGTCCACCAGGAAAGGCTGCACGCGCTGGCGCTCCTCGGCGGTAGCGCCGTGGGTGGCAGAGAACTGCATCCCCTCCAGGCGTATCTTGTCCACCGGCGGCCTCTAGGGTGGCAGGTTACGGCGCCACTGGAGGTCCAGGGCCCGGAGGATGAGGAAGGTGCCGAAGTAGGTGCACACCCGCAGGTAGGTGCGGCTGTTCTCGTTGGGGAGCTCGTCCTTGAGGACGCTGTAGAGGCCCTCGACGCTGCTCTGCACCAGGCGGGCCAGGCCCGGGTTGGCCTGGCGCAGCCCCTCCATCTCCTCATCCACCCGGTGAATGGAGATGGTCAAGTCCTCCAGGGAGTCGGCCAGTTGGTCTACCAGGCCGCTATCGGCAAAGAGGCCCTCCACAATGTCATCGGCGATGGTAGGGAGGGCCCGGTAGGTCCCCAGGTCGGAGGTGGCCATCATGGAGCCTCCTCTCGGTGGGCTATAGCCTCGGCCAGGGTCAGCAGGTTTCTGGCCCGTTTCACCACGGGTATGTCGATCATCTTGCCGTCCAGGGCAATGGCGGCACGCCCCTGGGCCTCGGCCTCCTCGAAGGCCTGCACCACCCGGCGAGCATACTCCACCTCCTCTGGCGAGGGGCCGAACAGGGTGTTGATCGGCTCCAACTGAGCGGGGTGGATGGCGAACTTGCCCTTATAGCCCAGCCTGAGGGCTGCCTGGATATCCCGCTGCAAACCTTCGGCGTCGCGGAAGTTGACGTAGGGGGTGTCCAGGGCCAGCACCCCGGTAGCCCTGGCTGCCACCGCCACCAGGGCCCGGGGGAAGGAGACCTCCTCGCCCATATCGGTGCGCTGGATGCCCATGTCGTTGGTGAAGTCCTCGGCACCGAAGGCCACCGCCACCACCCGGGGCGAAGCGCTGGCCAGCTCGGAGGCCCGGACCACTGCCCGGGCGCTCTCCAGCCAGGGGATGAGCTTCACCTGGCCCAGCTTCACCTCAGCCCCGCCCTCCAGGGTAGTGAGTATCCGGTCGTACTCCTGGAGCTCCCAGGGGCTCTCCACCTTGCCCACGCTGATGCCGTAGAGGTGGGGCCCCACCAGGGTCGCCAGTTCCTCCCAGGTAAGCCCGGTGACCAGCGGGTTCACCCGGACCACCACCAGTTGTCCCCGCTGGGCCAGGGTCGGTAGTGCCTCCCGCACAGTCTCCCTGGCCCTGCCCTTCTCCGTCGCGGGCACCGAATCCTCCAGGTCGGGGACCAGCACGTCGGCGTCCAGGTTCCGGGCCTTCCCCAACATGTCCGGGCGGTTCCCAGGGACGAACAGCAGGCTTCTCAGCGGCTGCACGGCACCTCCTGGGAGGCTACTGGGCAAGAGTATAGCACCCGTGGACTACTATCGAAAGGGGAGGGGAACTACTCCCCTTAGGTAGCTCCTTTTCTCCCAACGGTCTACGGCGTGACCTCGCCGAAAATGCCTCAGATTGTGGATAACTCAAGCTATTCGGTGGATAACCTGTAGGGAGATGTGGATAAGCTGCTCTCCAGGAGACTCTGCCTTCTCAGCTACTGCCCTCCCTTAGCATACTCACCTACACCTCCGCATTCAGTCAATGCTCTAGATTTTCTATCAACATGCTGTCTACAGTCCTCCCATGCTACAATAAACCTGCTCTGCACACTAGATCAGAGTTGGCGAATGCCTGCTATCCCTCTTGTTCCACCTTGTTATTATTGAGATTACTATCTCTTATGTATGACACTATTAAGATCAGAGTAAGGGCAGGAAGGGGCGGTAACGGATGTGTAAGTTTCCGTAGGGAGAAGTATGTGCCGCGTGGTGGCCCTGCTGGGGGGGATGGGGGGAAGGGAGGGAGTATTTATTTTCAGGGGGACGTGAGCTTGCAGACACTGGGGCATCTGAGGGGGAAGGCGGAATTCAGGGCAGGATCGGGAGGAAAAGGGCAGGGGCAGAAGAAAAGGGGAACAGTAGGACAGGATATGGCTATTGTGGTGCCGTTGGGGACTATAGTCTGGAAACAGGAAGGAGATGGGCCACAAACACTAGTAGCGGAGATGCTGAAAGAAGAAAGGGTCTTAGTAGTTGAAGGAGGCGCTGGCGGTAGAGGGAATGCTAGGTATACAACCCCGGTGAATAGAGAGCCACTGCTTGCTGCGGCTGGGGAGGAGGGGGAGGAGGCAGAACTCCTGCTAGAGCTGAGAATGCTTGCCGATGTTGGTATCATCGGTAAGCCTAATGTAGGGAAGTCTGCCCTTCTGGCTGCCTGCTCGGCGGCCAGGCCCAGGATCGCAGAGTACCCTTTTACCACGGTGGAGCCAACGCTTGGTGTTGCTGAGGTGGGCTACAGGAGTCTGATTCTGGTAGAGCTTCCCGGCTTGGTAGAGGGTGCCCATCAAGGGGTGGGCCTGGGGAATCAATTCCTCCGCCATGCCCTGCGTGCCAGGCTCTTGCTACATCTCCTCGATGGCAGTTCCCCGGACCCACGGGCTGAGCTGGAGGAGACCCGGCGGGAGCTGGGGCTGTACAGTCCGGCCCTAGTGGAGAAGCCGTACATCCTGGTGGTCAACAAGGTGGACCTTCCTGAGGTGCGGGAGCGGGTCCCGGAGTTGAAAAAGGTGCTGACGGCACCGGGAGTTCCTCTGCATTTCATCTCCGCCGCTACTGCCGAAGGGGTGACTGTTTTGCTAGAGAGGACGCTGGAGCTTCTGGCGGGCCTCCCCCAGGAGAGGCCATCGGCTATTGCCCGGCTGTCCAGGGGCCCGCGGCGGCGTAGGGAGGGCCTTCCGAGGGTGGAGGTCCACGACGAGGTGTATGTAGTATACTCCTCCCAAGCGGAGCGGCTGGCAGCCCTGGCTGACCTCTCCAGAGACCGGGTAAAGGAGCAGTTCGTGGGGGAGCTTCGGCGTCTGGGCATCGTGCGCCGGCTGGTTGAGCGAGGGGTCCAGCCGGGGGATACCGTCCGGATCGGCACCGCAGAGATGGAGTGGTAGGCCATGCGCATCGGGCTCCTGGGAGGCACCTTCGACCCCATCCACCTGGCCCACCTGCTCATCGCTGAGGAGGCACGGGTCAAGCTGGACCTGGAGGAGGTGGTGTTCGTGCCCACCGGTGAGCCCTGGATGAAGGCGGGGCAGCCCCTCTCGCCGGGGGAGCACCGGCTGAACATGGTACGGCTGGCCACTGCGACCAACCCCTTCTTCCGCGTCTCCTCGGTGGAGCTGGACCGGCCCGGCCCCTCCTACACCGTGGACACCCTCGAGATCCTCCGCCAGGAGATGGGGCACGAGGTGGAGTTCTGCTTCCTTCTGGGCCTGGACTCCCTGAAGTCCTTCCACCGGTGGAAGGAGCCAGCCCGGGTGCTGGAGCTGTGCACCCTGGTGGCGGTGGCCCGGCCGGGGCGTGACGCCTTCGATCCC
>JBHIBI010000059.1:0-7737 GCA_046758985.1 Dehalococcoidia bacterium | reverse complement strand
ACGCCATCTACTCCGAGCTGGAGTGCCGCATCCCCCTGCGGGACGGCACACGCCTGGCAGCCGACGTCTTCCGCCCCTATGCGGCGGGCAGGTTCCCCGCGCTAGTGGCCCCCTCACCCTACACCCGGCAACTCCAGCGGACCAACGTGCCCATCGGCCAGAACGAGGCGGGCATCACTGAGTTCTGGGTGCCCCGAGGCTACGCCCACGTCGTCGTGGACGTTCGCGGCACCAACGACTCCGAAGGGAGCTACGACCTGTTCGGCAGCCAGGAGCAGCAGGACCTCTTCGACATCATCGAGTGGATGGCGGAGCAGCCATGGTGCGATGGCAACATCGGGATGACAGGCTGCTCTTACTTCGGCCGGGCTCAGTTGATGGCTGCTGCGCAGCAACCTCCCCACCTGAAAGCCATCTTCCCCCACGACGCCTCCTGCGATTACTACCGCGACGCTATCTTCCACGGCGGGATACCCTCCGGCTTTGTGGAGCACTGGACCGGATCGGTCTCTGCCCTGAACCTGATGAGTGGCCGCCTCAAGGACCCCGAAGGTATGCTCCGCCACTGGCGGACTCTGCTGACCCGGGAGTACCCCTTTGACGGCCCCTACTACCAAGAACGCTCCGCTGGCCCACGCCTACATCGTATCCAGGTGCCTACGTACTTCAGCACCGGGTGGTACTTCTACCACCTGCATCTGCGGGGCGCTTTCGATGGTTGGGAGGGCACCGGCGACATCCCCAAGCGCATGTTCCTCGGTCCCCGCCCCGTCCTGCGGCGTCCCTTTGCCGTGTACCACCAGGAAGCCCTGCGTTGGTACGACCACTGGCTCAAGGGGCTGGACACCCGGGTGATGGAGGGCCCACCCATCCAGCTCTATATCCAGGGCGAGGACTGCTGGCGTGGAGAGCAGGAATGGCCCCTGGCCCGTACCCAGTGGCGCGAGCTCTTCCTGGGTGGGCCCGCTGACGGGCACCAGGGGACGCTGGAGGAGACGCCCGGTGCCGACCGGGGGCGCTCCTTCTCCTACGACCCCGCCAGCCCGGAGGCACTCCACGGCAGGCCACGGCTGACCTACACCTCGGAGCCCCTAGAACGGGAGCTGGAGGTCACCGGCCCCATCGCCGTGACCCTGACCGCCACCTCCACCGCCACGGATACCGACTGGTTCGTGTGGCTGCTGGACGAGGCTCCTGATGGCACCACGCGGGAGTTGACCAGGGGCTGGCTACGTGCTTCCCACCGGGAGCTGGACCCGGCGCGGTCCAAATCGTGGCAACCCTACCATCCCCACACCAGGGCTCAGCCCCTCACGCCCGGCGAGCCCTACGAACTGGCCATTGAGGTCTGGCCTACCTGCAACCTGTTCAAGCCCGGCCACCGTATCCGGCTGGAGATCGGGAGTTGCGACGACGCTGGAGGCTCCGGCTGGGGCTACATGGCCCTCCCTATCGCGACCAAGAACACCGTACTGGAGGGCTCTTCGGCCCGGTCACGGCTGCTCCTGCCGGTGATTCCGCACTAGAGGTGGAAGGGGGCGGCGGCAGGGTGTAAGATGGCAGGGGTTCGAACCCCCTGACGGCCCACCGTAGGGGAAAACGGCAACAATCTTGCCAAAGTCTCACCACACCTCTCATGCAGAGGAATCGCCCAGCACCAACGCTTCAATACAACATTCCAAAAGGCAGGGTCTAGATATGGCGCGGATAAGTGTTTCCACTGAGATCAAGGCACCACCCGAGGCAGTGTGGAAGATCCTCAGCGACCCAAGTCGCTATGCTAAATGGGTCACCTTCACCGACGAGGTCACCTCGGTGAGCGAGGGGGAGTTCGGCCAGGGCACTGTTTACTACGAGCGGGGCGGCGTCGAGCCCTTCAAGGGCTCTAGCCAGTGGACCGTCACCCAGTTCGATCCTCCCCGCCATCAAGTCCACGTGGGAAAGCAGGGGCCCCTTACTATACACCTGGACTTCCGCCTGGAGCCCTCTGGGGAGGGGACCCGATACCGCCAGGATACGGAGACCCGCTTCTTCCCTCTCCTGTGGCCCCTGGCCGCCCTCATGGAGGCTCTGTTCATGCGCCGCCGAATGGAGGATGGCGCTAAGGAGACGGTAGCCAACTTCAAGGCCATGGTGGAGGCGGAGCAACCATCCCGGTGACCCTTATCTTCACAGTGAAGGCCGTCCTCCCCTAGTCACGCAGCTGCGCTTGAAAGCTATGTATGCCCAGCTTGAAGAAGAGGGTCACTTGCCAAGGTCTCACGAGCTCCTCAGGTTGCCAGGCGCAAGCGAAGCTCGAAGACAGGCTGAGTTCTTGCTTCTGTACGGTATGGCCTACCAATCATAACTTTTCCATACCAGAAGGTTGAAACCTTCTTCGAACTCTCCGTAGCTCACACTCCCGGCGGCGGGAGGAGTGAGCGATGGGGCCCAAGATCAAGTCTACCCGGCAGATAGTGCTAGCACGCGCCCAGGTATTGCGTCAACTCAGCCGTCGCCTCCCCTACTACCAGGCCGCAGGCAATGGGCACCGGCGGATCAGGGCCGAGGACTTGAACAGGCTCATGATGCCCGCAATCTCATCCAACGGAGTATCCACGACGAGGGTTTCGGAGGAATCTGTGAAGGAGTTGGTCACCCAGGAACTTCGGGCTCTGATTGGGGGATCGGAGCGGGACCAGCCGCGGCATGAGGAACGTGACAGAGCTGGAACAACTGCGGCCTCTCAAGGTCTGGGCAGGGCACCCCTGTGCACTTTGCGGTGATCCACTACGCGGCGTGGTGGAGCCCCAGGTTGCCCGATCCTTGCTCAAGGACCTTGCTCACAGAGAATGTCTGGAGGAACGGGAAGACGGCCGGTCCTTCCCTCTCACCTTTACTTTCCTAGAACCTCGCCCAATTCCGCGGAATAGGCATGCTACTTACATTTGCGCACAAGTGTTAAACCCACTCGGTGATCGCTGGCTTAATGTCCGTTACCTGCGGAAAAAGCGCTCGACTGTAAATTGCCACTCCTGGCCGATGGGAAAGTTGAGCAGTAGGGGGTTTCTGCTTGAAGCAACTGACCTTCCTAGGCCGAATCCCCCGGTGCCGCTAGGCATCTAACTCCCTGTGATACGCTTGGATATGGGGCGCCTCTTCGCCGTGGGCGGCCTGATGCGGGTCATCCTTCTGCTTAGGCAGGGGTCAGCCAAGGATGATGGCCTGGTCTTCCACAGGTGAGCCTACTAGCACCGTGTCCTCGGAGAGCTGGCCTTCCCATCGATCGCAGCGTACCCGCCAACCCATGAAAGCAGGTAGGAAGGATATGGTGGGAAGGCCTGGGAGCACATGGTATGCAGCCTGGCGGCGATCTCGCGTATGGTGCCTGTGTGTAAGTGCCGTGGTGAACATCCCTTGGCCGGACTTGAGCAACCTTGAGATGCAAGGTTTCCACTTCGAGTCACTTGTGGAGAGGAGGCACAACTTGGAGGGATGGGGTTCATGAGAGCGAGCCAGACTGTACTGCAGAAGCGCACCGCTGACTCCCTTTTCTATGAGCTAACCCGCAGTCTTTGCCCCAAGTGCAAGCAGGTAATTGACGCTCAGATTCACTTGAAAGAGAACAAGGTTATCATGCGCAAGCGGTGCCCTGCCCACGGATGGTTCGAGGCTTTGGTCTCCTCGGACGCCGAGGGGTATGTCAACTCGCTGAAGTACAACAAGCCAGGTACGATACCGCTGGAGTTCACCACTGAGGTAAAGGACGGCTGTCCGTACGATTGCGGTCTTTGCCCGGAGCATAAGCAGCACACATGCCTCGCCCTCATCGAGGTGAATACCGGGTGCAATCTGGCCTGTCCCACCTGCTTTGCCAACGCCGGGCCAGGCTACAACCTGACCCTGGAGCAGGTGGGGTTCATGCTGGACCAGTTCGTCCGTGCTGAAGGGGACCCAGAGGTGGTGCAGTTCAGCGGTGGCGAGCCCACACTGCACCCTCAGCTTCTGGAGATGACCCGCATGGCCCAGCAGAAGGGTATCCATCACGTTATGGTCAATACCAATGGCCGCCGGATCGCCCGAGACCCAAGCTGGGCCCAGCGGCTGGGCGAACTGAGGCCCATGGTCTACCTCCAGTTTGATGGGCTGGAAGAGGCGACCTACGTGAAACTACGGGGTGAGCCGCTTTTGCAGGAGAAGCTGATGGCTCTGGACCGCCTGGCCGAGCTGGATCTCAACACCATACTGGTGGCCGCCGTGGAACGGGGCGTGAATGAGCATGAGGTGGGAGGGCTTGTCCGGTTTGGACTGGAGCACCCCGCCGTACGCGGCGTGAACTTCCAGCCCGTGACCCACACTGGACGTCACTTGCCCTTCGACCCCACCAATCGGGTCACCATCCCAGAGGTTATCGAACGCATTCAGGAGCAGACCCGTAGCCTCTTCGTGAAGAGCGACTTCGTGCCCGTTCCGTGCTGCCACCCGGGATGCCAGTCCATAACCTACGCCTATGTGGAAGATGGCCAGGTAACTCCACTACCCCGGGTGTTGAACGTAGATGACTACCTGGACTACCTCACCAATCGTAGTTGGCCAGACCCCTCGGAGGAGGTGAAACATGCCCTGGAGACGCTCTGGTCGTCCAGTGCCGTTCCAGGAACGGGAGCGGTTGCGACTCAGTTCACCTGCGCCAGTTGTAACCTAGACCTCAGTATCTCCAGCGCCGACCTGGCAAAACGCATCTTCGCGATCAGTATCAAGGACTTTATGGACACGTACACTTTCGACTTGAAGAAGTTGATGAAGTGTTGCGTGGGGGTCCTTGCCCCGGATGGCCGTATGATCCCCTTCTGTGCCTACAACAACGTCGGGTACCGGGAGGAGATCCGGGAGGCGATGAAGCTGGAGCGTGCACGGACGAGGCTCTTCAGGAGGTAGCCCGATGTCGCTTATACCTATTCGTCTTCCCCCTATGGAGCTACATATCCACGCAGACCGGCGCCTCGCCTTCCAGGTGATTACCGCTTTCGGGGCATCAGTCCAGGAGTCCGGGGCGTCCTCCCGGGTGTTGTCCCGGGAGGGTGGCAGGCTTCTGGTGGAATTTCATACGCCAGGTCACGACTTGCTTGGCCGTAAGAGGTTGTACCGGACGGTGGAGCGGGTAGTGCCCCACGAGCCGGAGCAGGTAGAGTTCGAGGCCATAGAGGGGCCCCTCTCTCTGATGCGGGACCGCTTTGTTTTGGAGGATGAGGACGGATGTACTTGCCTCAAGTACGAAAGTGAGTTTGGCGTGAAAGGCTGGGTAGCAGGGTGGCTTCTGGGTATGCTCTACGTTCGGCCAATGTTAAGACGTCTGATGCGGGAGCACCTAGCGGAGATGAAGGAGGTCATTGAGGCGCGGGCCGCTAAGAGCAGAGTGCTTCCCTTAATGTACAAATCATGGGAACGATAATGTCACCTGAGCTTGACGTCAACGCTTGCTGCACCGCATCCTACAGCCATCCACTGGCCCGCTGGCTCCTGGGCAACTCCTTCCATCCCGGCGGCCTGGCTTTGACCACCCGTTTAGCGCACCTCAGCGGCGTCAAACCGATGTCCCGGTTGCTCGACGTGGGCTCCGGTGGTGGTGCCAGTGCAGTGCACCTGGCCAAAACGATAGGATGCCAGGTAGTTGGTGTCACTCTGGAGAAGGATGGTACAGCCGCTGGGTATACGCTTGCGCGGAAAGAGGGAGTGGAGGATCAGGTGACGTTCATCGAGGGTGACATCCAGGAGGTCGAACTGGAGGCCGAGTCCTTCCATGTAGTCCTAATGGAGTGCGTGCTCTCCATCCTGCCAGGAAAGGCAGCAGTGCTCCGTCGCCTTTATGGCCTACTGCGGCCTGGTGGGCATCTCGGCCTGACGGATGTCACGGTGAACGGTACGCTGACACCGGAGCTGCGAGGGGTGCTGGCTGTTGCCGGTTGCGTTGGAGATGCTCGGCCCCTAGAGGAATACCTTGCGCTGGTGGAGGCGCAGGGCTTTACCATAGACCAGAGCCAGTATTTACAGGAAACCGTCTCCGCTTTTCTTAGGAACATCACGGGGAGGCTGCTCGTGGTGGAGGCCGCCAGCAAGCTGGGCAGGCTCCCCGTGGGCGATGACGTGATTACGGCAGGGAAGCGGGTCCTTGCGGTGGTCCAGGAGCTGGTGCTCCAGGGAATCTTAAGCTATGGGCTGGTCGTAGCGAAAAAGCCGGCATAGGAAGACGCTGTACGGTCACGATGATGGGTTGCCTTACTGGCCCCATCATTGGCAGAGAAGCGGACTTGTCCTTCCTGACCTTCCGGCAAACTTGGTCCTAGGGCCGGCGTCAGCTCTCATAGGATGAGAGAACTGCTTCATCACTCACCGGGGAGCGACCTAAGATTTGACGGGGCACCAAACCATAGCTACCATATCGTTAGTCGCAAGGGGGGTCTGCCGCGGCCTTTGGCGGATGGAAATGGGAGACCCCCCGGGAAGTAAGCGTGCTCTACCGAACGATGAGCGCAGTCTAGTTAGGGAGAGGGTTATGCCAAGGCTAGAGAATCTGAGTGAAATGCAACGCCAGCACCTGCTGTACTTCCCGTGCCTGGAACATGACACCGCACCCTGGACACCGTTGCGTCAAGGCCTCTCGCAGAGCAAGATAGCGCTGGTAACCACCGCCGGCCTCCATCTACGGAGGGACAAGCCCTTTGTCGTCAACCACAAGGGAGGAGACCCGTCCTATCGCGTCATTCCCTCCGACGCCAAAGCCAGCGACATCGTCCAGAGTCATTTCAGCATAGGCTTCGACCATACAGCTATCTACCGCGACATCAACGTCACCTTCCCCATCGACCGATTGCGGGAACTGGAGGAGCGTGTCATCATCGGCAGCCTCTCGGAGCAGTACTACTCCTTCATGGGTGCCCTGCGTGATCCCCGCAGGGTGATCGAGGAGACAGGACCTGAGGTAGCCCAACGTCTGAAAGAGCAAGACGTGGACCTTGTCCTCCTCACCCCCACCTGACCACTCTGCACACACACCGTGAGTGTGCTGGCCCGGGTGCTTGAGGAGGCAGGGCTTACCACCACTGCCATCGTGCTCGTACGGGAGCATGCCGAGAAAGTAAAGCCACCCCGGGCTCTCTTCGTGCCTTTCCCCCTCGGCTTTGCCCTGGGCAAGCCCAACGACCCCGAGTTTCAGCATCGGGTCGTTAGCGCCGCTCTCGACCTGCTGCAATGCGACGCGGGCCCGGTTCTGGCCGAGTTCCCTGAGGAGGTAGGGCCCAACGAGTTACCTCAGTCATCCACGGTGCACCCCTCACCAGCCTCAGAGGAGCGGGATGCCGCCGACGAGGTGACCGCACTACGGGCCTTCTACGAACGGTGGGTAGCGGATCACGGAGGCCGCACGGCCGTGGGTCTTAGCGGAATACCGCAGCGGCGCTTTCGCGGCATGATCCGCTTTATGGAGGCCTACGCACAGGGCGAGGAGGTCGACATCAGAGACCGGCCTGACGACGTCTCCGTGCACCAGTTCATCCGCTACTGCGTTGATGACCTCAAGGCGTTCTACTACGAGGCGCGCATGGCCCAGCGCTCCAATGCCAGCGAGCCCCAGCTCCACCGGTGGTTCTGGGGTGAAACAGCCGCGGGTTGCCTGGTATCGGCAATTGCTGATTGCATGAAGGCCACCGATGACCCGGAGCTGAAGCATATAGCCTTCGGCATCGCCCGATAGGGGAGTGC
>JBHIBI010000058.1:0-7770 GCA_046758985.1 Dehalococcoidia bacterium | reverse complement strand
GGCCTGAGCCGGGGCTGCCCATCGCCCGCGGGAGCGGGCTCCCCGGCGAAGTGGAGGCGGTAGAGCTGGGTGTAGAGGCCCCCCTGGCGGAGCAGTGCCTCGTGGGAGCCCTCCTCCACGATGCGGCCCCCGTCCAGTACCACGATCCGGTCCGCGCTGCGTACCGTGGAGAGCCGGTGGGCGATGACCAGGGAGGTACGGCCCTGGAGCACCTGCTTCAGGGCCTGCTGGATGAGCATCTCGGTGTGGCTGTCTATACTAGCCGTGGCCTCGTCCAGGGTGAGGATATGGGGAGCGGCGGCCACAGCCCGGGCCAGGGCGATGAGCTGGCGCTGCCCCACGCTCAGGTTGCCCCCGCGCTCCTGCACCGGCATGTCATACCCTTGGGGGAGCCGGGTAATGAACTCGTGGGCCCCTACCAGGCGCGCTGCCCTAATGATCTCTTCGTCGCTGAGCCCTTCTCGGCAGTAGCGGATGTTCTCCGCGATGGTGCCGGAGAACAGGAAGGGCTCCTGGAGCACCATAGCCCGCTGGCTGGCCAGGGAGGCCTGAGAGAGCTGGCGGATGTCTACGCCGTCGGTGGTGATGCAGCCCTGGGTCACGTCGTAGAAGCGGGCCGCCAGGGCTACCAGGGTGGTCTTCCCCGCACCGGTGGGCCCTACCAGGGCCACCGTCTCGCCCGGCCGGATGTGGAGGTGAATGTGGTGGAGCACCTCCTGGCCCGGCTGGTAGGCGAAGCTGACGTCTTCAAAGCGGATCTCGCCACGGATCCGGGGAAGCTCCTGGGCATCAGGCCGGTCGGTCACCTCGGGCTGGGTGTCCAGCAGCTCGAAAATCCGGGCACCCGAGGTCATGGCCCGCTGAAGCTGGGTATACTGCATGGTGAGGTTGCGGATGGGGTCGAAGAAGCGCTGAATGTAGAGGGCAAAGGCTACCAGCACCCCCACGGCCAGCTCGCCGCGCAGTACCATGGCCCCGCCAAAGACGATGATCAGCCCCGTGGCCACCGCCGTCAGCACCTCCACCGTGGGCAGCAGGGCCGAGGAGAGGCGGCTGGCCTGAAGGTTGGCGTCCAGGTGCGAGGAGTTTAACTGGTCGAAGCGCTCGATGTTAGCCTCCTGACGGTTCAGGCTCTGGATCACCCGCACCCCGGAGATGTTCTCCTGGAGTCCAACGTTGACCATGGCGATGGCCCGGCGCACGCGCATGAAGGAGACCTGGGCGTAGCGCTGCCACACCACCATGATGAGGAACAGGACGGGCAGTACGGTGAGGGTAATCAGGGCCAGGGGCAGGTGCATCAGCAGCATGGCGGCGATGATGCCCAGCAGGGTCAGCAGGTCTCCCAGCCCCAGGATGAGGATGGAAAGGAACTCCTGAAGCTGCTGGACATCGTTCTGGATTCTTGACATAACCCTGCCCACCTCGTTGCGGTCGAAGAAGGAGAGGGAGAGGCGCTGCAGGTGGTGGAACAGGTGAGTGCGCAGGTCGTAGAGCACCCTTTGGCCCATCTGGGCCAGGGCACGCAGGTGGAAGTAGTTAGCGGCGTAGTTGACCACCGCGTTGGCCGCAAACAGCAGGACGGCGGTTCGTAGCCCCGCAAGGCTCTGGGAAGCCACCACGCTGTCAATGGCCTGCTGGATGATCCAGGGCATGGCCACGATGGTGAGGGTGTACAGCAGCATCCCCAACACGCTGAGAAGGGTGAGGGTACGGTAGGGACGGAGGTAGCCTAGCAGGCGCAGCACCACCCGCTGGTCGTAGAGGCGTCCTAGCTGCTCCTCGTCGATGTTCCCTAGCTGGCCGTAATGCCAGTGCACCGCTTTATGCCTCCCAGACGTTATCCATCGCCGGCGACGGGGCTCTCTAGCAGTGAGGGCTGCTCCTGGGGCCGGAACTGGAGCTCGTAGATCTCTCGGTAGAACCCGGGGCGCGCCAGCAGCTCCCGGTGGGTACCCCGCTCCACGATGCGGCCGTCCTGGAGCACCAGAATCAGGTCGGCCTCCCTGACGCTGCTGAGCCGGTGGGCAATGATGAAGACGGTCCGGCCTCGCATCACCTCGCTCAGGGCCTGGTGGATGAGTAGCTCTGTGTTCGTGTCCACGCTGGAGATAGCGTCGTCCAGCACTAGGACAGGCGGGCCCAGTAGCAGGGTGCGGGCGATAGCCAGGCGTTGCCGCTGGCCCCCGGAGAGGGTGATGCCTCGCTCCCCCACCCAGGTCTGGTACCCCTGGGGAAGCTGGGCGATGAAGTCGTGGAGCTGGGCCACCTTGGCCGCCGCCACAATCCGCTCAGCGGAGGCCTCGGGCACCCCGTAGGCGATGTTCTCCTGGATGGTGGCAGAAAAGAGGAAGATATCCTGGAACACGATGCCGATGTTCCGCCGCAGCGAGGCCAGGGTCAGGTCCCGGATATCCATGCCGTCAATGGTGATGCGGCCGGTGGTGACATCGTAGAAGCGGGGCAGCAAATGGGCGATGGTGCTCTTGCCACTTCCCGGCATGCCGATGACGGCTACCTTCTGCCCCGGCGCCACCTCAAAAGCAACCTCTTGCAGTGCGGGGAACTGGGAGTTGTAGTGGAAGGAGACCTCCTCAAAGCGGACGTGGCCCCTAAACCGCCGGACCTCGCGGGCATTGCGCCGCTCCCTCACCGGCGACTCGGCGTCCAGGATCTGGAAGATCCGCTCCCCCGCAGAGATGGCCCGGGAGAAGGTGTTGACGATCCAGCCCGTCATGCGCACGGGGAAGGTGAGCATCCCCAGATAGAGAATGAACTGGGTAAGCTGCCCCGGGGTGAGGTTGCCGGCCAGCACCTCCCGCCCGCCGTACCAGAGCACCAGACCGGTGACACCGGCGAAGACCAGAGCGGTGAAGGAGGTGTTTACGGAGTGGAGACGGCTGGCGTGGAAGGTCTCCTGGGCCACGTTCCTAGCCCGAGAGCGGAACTTGGCCTCCTCGTACTCCTGGCCGCCAAAGGCCTTGACCACGCGAACGCCCGAGAGGTTCTCCTGGAGCACGGTGGTAAGGTTTCCCGTCTCCTGCTGGACGTACGTCCAGATACGCCTCAGTTTCCTTGCCAGCCGGGTGGCCAGGGTGGCTACGATGGGGACGGCCACCAGGCTCAAGAGCCCCAGTTGCCAGTGCATGAGGAGCAGCAGGGTAGCCACACCCACCACCAGCACCATCAGAAACAGGGAGCGCACCAGTCCCACGTTCACAAACCAGCGGACGCTCTCCACATCCACGGTGGCCTTAGACATCAGGTCGCCGGTCTTCTGCTGGTCGTGGAAGCCGAAGCTGAGACGTTGCAGGTGGTCGAAGATAGCGTTGCGTAGGTCGTAGGCCACCCGCTGGGAGATGTGCTCGCCCAGGTAGCTCTGACCGTAGCTGAGGGCACCGCGCGCCAGGCTGATGACCAGCACCAGGACAGCCAGGAAGATGAGCTGGCCCTGGCTGCCACTGCCCAGGACGGCATCAATGGCGGTGCCCAGGAACCGAGGTATCGCCAGGGAGAGCGCCGTGGCTCCCAGAAGGTAGAGATAGGTCAGCAGGAGGCGCCACCGGTAGCGCCAAACGTAGCTCGACAGGCGGAGTAGGATCTGCAGAGCGCCTCTGGACGGTGAGGCCGCGGTCATGCTAGTTGCCACCTCACCATTATAGCTCCTGGGCGTGGGTTGCGAAACCCGATGCGAGCATCCTAGAGAGACTACCAGGGCATGAACATCGGGAAAGAACCTTTCTCCTCGTCAGTTCCCGGCTTCAACCATGCGCAGCTCTGTGATAAGATAGGACACCCAGCGTATGGTGCTATGACAGGGGTACAGAGACCATGGTAGTTGTCCTGCGGGCAATGACTGTCCAGGACATCTCCCAGGCGGTGGAGATCGAACGGGAGGCCTTCCCTACATCGTGGCCTTCTACGCCCTTTAAGCGGGATCTGGCTAACCGTGGGGCCCACTACCTGGTCGCCTGGTCGCCGAGAGCCGAGGCATCCCCGGCACAAGGGACAGTGCCGTCCCAGAGAGGCCCTGAGGACACCACTCCCCTCAATGCTGCCGCCCCCTCGCTGCTTCGTCGCCTGGTGGGTGGGATAAACCGGCTGTGGCCCTCTGCCTTGGCAAACCGCCCGGTAGACCACCAGGTCCTGGGCTTCGTGGGGGTCTGGTTTATGGCGGACGAAGCCCACATCACCTCCATCGCCGTGCGGGAGGCTTGGCGGGGCAGAGGTGTAGGTGAGGGCCTCCTCCTGGGCGCTATTGAGCTGGCCCTGGCCAGAAGAAGCCGGGTGCTGACCCTGGAAGCGCGGGTCTCCAACACCGTTGCCCAGTCCCTCTATGAGAAGTACGGCTTTCGCAAGGTGGGTATCCGCCGGGGTTACTACACGGATAACAATGAGGATGCTGTCCTCATGACCACTGACCCCATCAACTCGCTGGAGTATCGACGACGCCTCCACCAGCTTCGGGAGGGCTATCGGGTACATCACGGCGATATCATCATGACTCTGAGCTAGAGCCTCAGGGCCAGAACGACAGGACCCGTCGGAGCAGCGCTTGACCCCTCTCTGGCCCGTTGCTAGACTAGAGGTAGGTCTGGTGGGAGCCGGGAGGATCAGGAAGGAATGCGGGTTATCGGCTTGACGGGAGGTATCGGCACCGGGAAGAGTGAGGTCGCCCGTATTCTGGAGCAACTGGGTGCCACGGTCATCAATGCCGATCTTCTGGGCCACCGGGTCTACGAGCCCTATACGGATGCCTGGCAGGAGGTGGTGGCCGCCTTTGGGCCGCAGGTGCTCCAGCCCGATGGGGTGGTAGACCGGAAGAGGCTCGCGGAGGTCGTCTTTGCCGATCCGGACGCTTTGGCCAGGCTCAACGCCATTACTCACCCTCGCATCTACACCCTGATAGAGCAGATGCTGGCGCAGCTTCGCCGTCAGGGGGTTGCGGTGGCGGTAGTGGAGGTGGCGTTGCTCATTGAGGCAGGCTGGACACCCCTGGTGGATGAGGTGTGGGTGGTCTCCTGTCCCGAGGAGCAGGTGCTCCAGCGGCTCAGGAGCCGCAATCATCTCTCAACCGAAGCGATCCAGCGACGGGCCCGTTCCCAGCTCTCCCTGGAAGAGCGGTTGAAGCACGCCGACGTGGTCGTGGACAACTCGGGCACGCTGCACGAGCTCCGAGCGCGGGTGGAAACCTGGTGGAATGAACAGGTGCGAGAAAGGAACCGGATAGGAGATGGCTAGAGGCACGAGAACCCTCTTCAAAGAGTACGCCGTTGAGGAGTTCGTCATCAGCGAGGAGCCGTTCTATCGCCAGGTGGGCGATGAGGTAACGCTCTTCGAGGCGGCCTACGCACAGAAGCTCCCCGTGCTGCTGAAGGGACCCACTGGGTGTGGCAAGACCCGGTTTGTGGAGTACATGGCCTGGCGACTCAAGCGGCCGGTTACGGTGGTGAAGCGTCGCACCCACGACAGCCAGGAGGTTCAGCGGAGCATTCCCCTCGTGACCATCGCCTGTCACGAAGACCTTACGGCCAGCGACCTGGTGGGACGGTACCTGTTGGATAGCGAAGGGACCCGCTGGATTGACGGACCCCTCACCCGCGCAGTGAAGGCGGGTGCCATCTGCTACCTGGACGAGATTGTAGAGGCCCGCAAGGATACCACGGTCCTGATCCATCCCCTCTCTGACCACCGTCGTCTCCTTCCCGTGGAGAAGCTGGGCACAGTGCTGGAGGCCCATGACGGCTTTCTGTTGGTTATCTCCTATAACCCGGGCTACCAGAGCGCCCTGAAGGACCTGAAGCACAGCACCCGGCAGCGCTTCATCGCCATCGAATTTGGTTACCCTCCCCGGGAGATGGAGGCGGAGATCGTTCAGCACGAGAGCGGCTGCCCTCCCAAAGAGGCCGCGGCTCTGGCCAAGCTGGGTGAGAAGGTGCGGAACCTGCGGGAGCATGGCCTCCAAGAGGGCGCTGGCACCCGGCTCCTCATCTACGCTGGCAAGCTCATGATCCAGGGCATTACACCGCGCCGTGCCTGCCAGGTTGCCCTGGTTTGGGCCGTCACCGATGACCCAGAGGTGCAGCGGAGTATCGAGGAGGTCGTGTCCTCTATCTTCGAGTAGTGTTGGGCATGAGCGATACGACCTTCCAACGGGTGCAGCGCCTTCTCTCCGCTCGAAAACGGACCTCTCTTGAAGCTCCCGGTGCGACCCTCGCTGCGGTGCTCCTGCTGCTGTACCAGAGGGAGGGAGGGCTGTGGGTGCTGTTGGGCCGGCGGACCCAGGAGTTGGAGCATCACAAGGGGGAGGTCTCCTTCCCTGGAGGAGCTAAGGATCCAGAGGAGCAGGATCTGTGGCAGACCGCCCTGCGGGAAGCCCACGAGGAGATGGGGATACACCCCGCTGACGTTACCCTTCTGGGCGAGCTGGATGATGTGTACACCCGTATCAGCGGATTTGTGATTCACCCCTTTGTGGCCACTATCCCCTATCCCTACCCCTTTCGTGCAAACCCCCGGGAGGTTGCGGAGGTCCTGGAGGTGCCCCTCTCCCAGCTCAGGAGGCGAACCAACCAGCGTGAAGAGGTACGGTGGGTTGCGGGGGAGCCACTAAGGCGGTATGCTTACGCTTACCGAAAGCGACTGATCTATGGAGCTACGGCCCGAATCATCCAGCAACTGTTGGAGCTCTTAGACACCCGCCCGTAGAGGAGATGGATGCAGCGGTCGCCGCTTGCTGAGATAGTAAGGGAGTTGCGACGCTTCCCGGAGCCTGTGCTCCAGGAGTTTCGGCAGGCCCTGGAGCACCTGGATGGGGTGCTCCACCAGGAGGAGCTTCCCTCCTGGGCTGCGGAGGGTCTCGCCTTGGCTCAGCAGACCGTCCGCTCCTGGGAGGCCGCCGTAGAGTACTACCGGGCCAGCCCTCGGGTAGCCCGGCTGCACTCCTTCTCTACCCTACACCAATGGGCGCGCTCCGGTGCCCTGCTGTGCCAGGACGCCCCCGCAGTCGCCACCGCCTTCTTCAAGGCCAGTCCGGCGGTCATGGGGCACATACGTCCTCAGCACATCCCCCGGTGGGCGAGCCTGGGACAGAGCCTGTACAAGGGCACCTGGAAGTCCAGCAACCTGGCGGCAAAGTTCTTTGACCTGAGCCCTGGCCTCACCCGGGAGCTGCCTTTTTGGGAGGTGGAACTCCTGGTCTCCCTCATCGAGGCCCTTGCTCAACACTCCTACGATGCTGCCAGCGAGTGCCTCCTGCTGGGCCAGGACACCCTCTCCCGCATGGGTAAGGAACGGGAGGCCTTGCTCTCCCTGGCCCAGACCCTGGTGGAGGTCAACTGGCGGGAGGTGAAGTCCCTCTTGGAGGTGAGTCCCAGGGCCCTCCAGCTCATCGACCAGGATCTACGGGGCAGGTTTGTCCGCCTGATGGAGCAACTGGTCCGTCATGGGCACCAGGAGGTCGCTGGCCAGGTGCTGAGAGGCTCTCAGGCGTTGAGCCGGGTCAGCCTGGCTAGCCACCAGCAGGTGCTGGACCTGTGCGAGTTGCTGCTGCCTATGGCCCCTGCTGCGGTGCCTTGCTTCCTGGAGAGCCTGCCTACGGTGCTGAATCGCATCAGCCTCAGCCAGCTTCCGCTCTGGTTCCAAGAGGGGGTACACCTGCTCCAGGAGCGGCCCGATGGGGGTCTAGCCTACTTCAAGCTAGAGTCCTCCCGGTCCCAGCAGGTCCTGGACACCCTCTCTTCCTGCCTGGAGCTGGACCGGGTCAAGGAG
>JBHIBI010000057.1:0-7816 GCA_046758985.1 Dehalococcoidia bacterium | reverse complement strand
TCGAAGGGTCGAAGGGTGCCCAGGCGCTTGAAGCGGCGGCGCAACACCTCATGCATCATGGCGTAGTCGTTGATGCCCGGCACGCCCCTGACCTGGAAGCGGCGGTAGTGGGCTGGCTTGGGTCGGCCCCCCTCGAAGACCACCATGCTGCCCACGGGGCTGGTGCCCTGGATGTTGGAGATGTCGTAGCACTCGATGCGCTGGGGCGGCCGGGGCAGGTTCAGGGCCTCCTGGAGCTCCTCCAGAGCCTGCTCCAGGGCGCTGGCGTTTCCCAGCCACTTCACCCGCATCTGCTCCAACCCCTGGACGGCGTTCTGCGCCACCATGTCCACCAGCCTCCGCAGGCTGCCCCGTTGGGGCGCTCGGAGCTGGATGGGGCCGCCGCGCCTCTCCCGCAGCCACTGGCGGATGAGTGCCTGCTCCTCCAGGGGGTGCTGCAGGAGAATCTGGGGCGGGATGTAGGAGGCGGAGTCGTAGAATTGCTTGACGAACTCGGCCAGGACCGCGCCCGGGGTGTCGTCTTGGGTGCCCTCCATCATGAAGTGGTCCCGGCCCACCAGCTTGCCCTGGCGGATGAAGAAGGCCTCCACCCAGCTCTGGTCTTTGCCCGAGGTCATGGCTACGGCGTCTAGGTCCGTCTGGGGGACGAAGGAGACCCGTATCTGCTGCTCCTGGGTCACCCGCTGGATGGCTTGGACCTGGTCCCGCAGCACCGCCGCCCGCTCGAACTCCTGCCGCTCCGCCGCCTCCAGCATACTGCGCCTCAGCTCCTCCACCACCCCCTCGGTACGGCCCTCCAGGAACTGGATCACCTGCTGGATGACCTGGCGGTACTCCTCCTTGCTGGCGGCCCCGATGCAGGGCCCCACGCAGCGGTGGATGTAGTAGTCCAGGCAGGGACGGGGGTCCTTGCCGGTGATGCTCCGGGTGCAGGAGCGGTAGGGGAACAGCTTCTTCAGCAAGTCCAGGGTGCGGCGCACGCTCCAGGCCGTGGCGAAGGGGCCGAAGTAGCGGGCGCCGTCGAGGAGGACCTTGCGGGTGATGTACACCAGGGGGAAGTCCTCCTTCAGGTCGATCTTGATGTAGGGGTAGTTCTTGTCGTCCTTGAGCCGGGCGTTGTAGGGGGGACGGAACCGCTTGATCAGGTTACACTCCAGGATCAGGGCCTCGGCCTCGGAGTTGGTGACGATGAAGTCGAAGTCGCTGACCTTGGAGACCATCCTCTGGATCTTGGGGGGGAGTCCCGCTGGGGAGCCGAAGTAGGAGCGCACCCGGTTGCGCAGGCTGCTGGCCTTGCCCACGTAGAGGACGCCGCCTCGGGCGTCCTTCATGATGTACACGCCCGGACCCTCGGGGGCGACCCTCAGCCGGTGCTCAAAGGGGGCAGGCTGCTCCATGGGCCATCAACGGAGCACAAAGCTCAGGACGACGAAGATGATGGCGATGAGGCCGGCTACGATGCCGATGCGTCGCATCTCCGCGGTGATCAGGCTCTGCATCTGCGCCCGCAGGGCCGGCTGGGGCCTGGCGGATGGCGCCGCCCTGGGGCTCTCCACCCTAGCCTGGGGTGCAGGAGCCGTGTGCTGGCGGTCCTCGGTTCTTGGTGTGGTGGGAGGGGGAATGACCGGGCCAGGGCCAGCGTGTCGCTTCCTGTGGCTGAGCTGGGCCTGGCGGGCGGCTACCCTCCTCCTTTTGCTGGACATAACGCCTGGCCTCCTCCCAATTCCCTGGCTTCGGGCCTCCCCCTTGATGGTATACCAAAAGAGGGCTCTTGGGAACCTCTTCTGGGGAAGGCCCTGGGGGAGTTGCCGTTGGTAGTTGCTCCGGGATGCCCGGGTGATCGGTAGTACACCAGGAGGTCAACCGCAGTTCGGCAGAGGGTTAGGAGGTAGCGGGCGACGGTGAGGAGCCAGCCAGGTCCGTGGCCGCCTGGGCTACCATCTTTGCCGCCGTGTGGAGGCTCAGGCGGCCCATGTTGAGCACCAGGTGGTACAGCGAGGGGTCATCAGGGTGCACCTTGAAGAACTTCTTGAAGTAGGCTACCCGCGCCTTCTCCCGCTCCAGCACCGCCTGCTCCGCCTCCTTCCAACCCAACTGCTCTCGCTCCACCATGGTCCTGACGCGGAGCTCCATGGGGGCGATGGTGGCCACGTGCAGCGTCTGGGGGGTCTCCTTGAGGATGATGTTGGCGCCACGGCCTATGATGACCACGTTGCCCGCCTGAGCTATTTCGCGGATGATGGCGGTGGTGACCTCGATGAAGTGCTTGTCGTCCAGTTGCTGGGCGGTGGTGATAGGCTCCTGGGTCACCTCCGAGTAGTCCCGGGCCAGCAGCACGTCCAGGCCGGGCCCGAAGAAGGGCTCCCCGCTGGCGCCAACCACGGCGGAGCGCTCCAGCATCCGTTGCAGGAACCGGCCCAGCCGCTCGCTCAGCCTGCCGGTGGACTCCTCCTTCTGGGCCACGGCCTCCACGGTGGCGCCGATGCGCCGGGCCGCCTCGGCCAGGATGAACCGGTCCACGTAGTCGGCGGTCAGGAGCCGTGCCACCTTGGCCGCCAGCTCCTGCCCCTCACTGCCGATCATCCCCTGCACCGTTACCACTGCCATGGTCCACCCCCAGGAAGGGCTCTCCATCCACGGGCCTCGGCCCTTGGCGAGGAGGCTCAGCCCGCCTTAGCCAGGCTGCCCCCAGTCGAGCGACTCACACGGCGGTCTTCTGCCGGTCCAACTGCTTGACCTGCTCGATGTTCTCCAGCTCGGTCTCGTCCAGCTCCACTGTGGAGAACCAGGCGTGGAGGACCTCCTTGGCCACCTCCGGGGCGGTACGGCGCAGGCTCATGCACAGGATGTTGGCATCGTTCCACCTGCGGGCACCTCGGGCCGTCTCCACGTCGTCGCAGAGGGCGGCGCGGGCTCCCGGGAGCTTATTGGCCACCATGCTCACGCCGGTGCCCGTCCAGCAGAAGAGGATGCCCTGCTGGGCCTGGGCACTGGCCACCTGCTCCGCCACCCGCTGGGCCACCCGGGGCCAACGGGGGTCGTCGCCCTCCTGAAGGGCCCCGTAGAGGACCACCTCATGGTCCCGGCGTTTCAGCTCCTCCAGCACGCTGTCGGTGAGGGACGTGCGTTCGTCGCTGCCTACGGCTATGCGCATAGCTCTTGACCTTCGGTCACGCTCGCGGATGGCTCTGGTCGTAGGCCTCTCGGAGGTGGTCGTCGGTGAGGTGGGTATAGACCTGGGTGCTGGTGACACTGGCATGTCCCAGGTATGCCTGGACGTTGCGCAGCGAGGCGCCTCCCCGGAGCATGTGGGTGGCGAAGCTGTGCCGAATGATGTGGGGGGTGATGGGCTTATTGATGTTGGCCTGCTTGGCGTAGCTCTTGAGGCGGAGCCAGAAGCCCTGACGGGTGATGCGCTCACCGCGGCGGTTGACGAAGAGGGCCCTCTCGTGATTGGAGGCCAGGCGGGGGCGCACGCTGGCGATGTAGTAGCGCAGCACCCGGGCAGCCCGATGGTGGAGGGGGATGTCCCGCTCCTTGGAGCCCTTACCAAGACAGCGGATCCAGGGCTCCCGCTCATCCAGCCGTACATCCTGGACATCGATGTTCACCAGCTCGCTGACCCGCATGCCGGTGGCGTAGAGCAGCTCCAACATAGCCTTGTCCCGCTGGGCCTCGGGGGTGTGTTCCCTGTCTGGCTGGGCCAGGAGGTGCTCCACCTCCTCCTCTGCCAAGAACTTGGGCAGGCTCCGCCCCACCCGGGGGGCGCTAAGTCCCTCGGTGGGGTTGTTCTCCATGGTACCCTCCTCCACCAGGAAGCCGAAGAGGGACTTTAGGGCCGCTACCTTGCGGGCCTTGGTGGCCGGGCTGTACTGCCGGGCCTCCAGGCTCAGGACGTACTCGGTCAAAAGGGGGAGCTCTACCTGGGCCCACCCGAGGCTGTCCTGCGAGGCAGTGGGGTGGCGCTCCATGAACTCGATGAACTGGTACAGGTCGTTGCGATAGGCCTGCAGGGTGTTGGGAGAGAACCCCCGCTCTGCCACCAGGTGATGGAGAAAAGCGTTGACCGTCTCTTTCATCGTCATCACAGTTGCCTTCGGGAAGGCTATCCTATTGTACCATAAGGAAGCCGTTGGCAATACCTCTGACGCAGCCCCCCGTCGTTGACGCCTTGGAGGGGCACCGTTACAATGTCCTGGAGCTATGCCTTTCCTCTTTGACCTGCACGTTCATACCTCCAGGGGAAGCAGCGACAGCAGCCTTCAGCCCCAGGAGCTGGTGGCCGAGGCCCAGCGGTTGGGGCTGCACGGCGTCTGTCTCACCGAGCACGGCGGGCCCTGGGAGGCCTGGGAGTTCCAGCGCTTGACCCTGGCCCAGGGGCTCCTCCTGGTACGTGCCATGGAGGTGCAGACCGATGTGGGTCATATGCTGGCCTTCGGGCTGGACTCCTACTGGCCGGGGATCGCTCAGGTGCAGGAGCTCCGGCGAGTGGTAAACGAAGTGGGAGGTTTCCTGGTCATGGCCCACCCCTTCCGGGGGCTCTTCCAGCGGCCGCTGCTGAACCGACCGCTGCTCTACCCCGACGGCCAGCCGCTGCCCCAGGACGCGGCCGAGGCGGCTACCCACCTCGTCTTCGGCCTAGTGGACGCCGTGGAGGTGGCCAACGGTGGCACTGACTATCAGGAGAACCGCTTTGCCCTGGAGGTTGCCGGCCGCCTGGGGCTGAAGGCCACGGGGGGCAGCGACGCCCACTCCCTGCATGGCCTGGGCCGCTGTCTCACCATCTTTGAGGACGAGATCCACAGCCAGGAGGAATTCCTCCAGGCCCTCAGGGGAGGACGCTACTACCCTGCCCAACGGCTCCCCCAGGGGGAGCTCCGCCCCTTCACCCTGTAGGGCGCGTTGGTGCTTTGGTGACACTGCTGCCACCGTCCACAGAGTCGGTCCCCTCTGACGTCTACGTCGCTCTAGACTTAGAGACTACCGGCCTGGAGCTAGACCGGGACGAGATCATCGAGGTGGGGGCCGTCAAGTTCCAGGGGCCAACGGTGCTGGAGAGCTACGCCACCCTGGTGAATCCCTTCCGGCCCATTCCTGAGTTCATTCGCCGGCTCACGGGCATCACCCAGAGGGATGTGGAGGGGGCACCGCCCTTCTCCGTGGTGGCTGGCGAGCTGCGGGACTTCGTCGGGGCCCTCCCCGTGGTGGGACACAACATCCCCTTTGACCTGGGCTTCCTGGCCAGCCACGGCCTGCGGCTGCACGGGCCGGCCTATGACACCTGGGACCTGGCTTTTGTGCTGCTGCCGGGAGCCCTGGGCTACTCTCTGGCGCAACTCACCAGTCTGCTGGGGGTGCCGCTGGTGCGGCACCACCGGGCCCTGGACGACGCCGAGGCTACCCGGCTGGTGTTCCTGACCCTGCTGGAGCGGGCCCAGGGCCTGGGTGTGGGGGTGCTGGCCCAACTGGTCGCCCTGGCCAGGCGGGCACGATGGCCGGCTGGCGACCTGTTAGGCTCTCTAGAGGCTTCGCGCCGGAAGGAGGATGCCCGCGCTCAGGTGGGGCCCCTGGGAGTGGATCTGGAGGCCCTGAGGGAGCGCCTGGGTCCAGGTCTTGCCGCGGTACGGGTCCTGACACCTCAGCAGAAGCGGGGGCCCCTGGATGAGGAGGCCCTGGCCGCAACGCTGGCACCCGGGGGGCTCCTGGCCCGCTCCCTGCCCGGCTACGAGTACCGGCCCCAGCAGGTGGAGATGCTGCGAGGGGTGGTGAAGGCCTTCAACCAGGGCACCCACCTGATGGTGGAGGGGGGCACGGGCATCGGCAAGTCCCTGGCCTACCTGCTGCCCGCCATCCTCTTCTCCGCCCGCAACGGCACGCAAGTGGTCATCTCCACCAACACCATCAACCTCCAGGAGCAGCTTATCCAGAAAGACATCCCCGCCGTGGTGCAGGCTTTGGAGGAGGGCGACCTGCTGCCCCGGGGCCAGTTGCGGGGGGTGCAGCTCAAGGGCCGGGCCAACTATCTGTGCCTGCGCCGCTGGGCCCACCTGGCCCGCAGCGAGACCCTCTCTCCGTCTGAGGCCCGGCTGGTGGGCAAGACCCTGGTCTGGCTCCAGGGCACAGCCACGGGCGACCGGGCGGAGCTGAACCTCAGCGGTCGGGATGGCTACCTGTGGGGTCACATCTCCGCCGGGGAACGGGGACACTGTCCCGGCTCTCAGGAGGGCCTCTGCTTTCTGCGCTCCGCCCGGGAGGCCGCCGAGGGTGCCCATATCGTAGTGGTAAACCACGCCCTCCTCCTCTCGGACCTGGCCATGGGGGGTGGCCTGCTCCCTCCCCACGACCACCTGATCATCGACGAGGCGCACCACCTGGAAGAGGAGGCCACCCGTCAGCTCGGCTTTCAGGTCTCCCAGGGCACCCTGGAGGAGGAGCTGGAACGGCTGGGCCGCAGCCTGGATGACGTGCGGCTCCTGCTTCGCAGCCTAGCGCCCCATCCCGTCCTCCGCCAGGAGGGCGAGCAGCACCTGGCGGAGCTGGAGGCGTGGCTGCCCCGGGCCCGGGAGAACTGGGCCCGTCTGTGGGCGCTGGCCGCCGAGTTCCTGCGGGAGCACCACGAGGGCTCCAGCGAGTACCGGCCTCAGCTCAGGGTGACCAGCAGCACCCGGGCGCAGCCGGCCTGGCCGGACTTGGAGGTGGACTGGGAGAACCTGGACCTGGTGCTGGCGGAGGGTATCCGGCAGGTGGAGCGGCTGCTCCGCTTGGTGGACACCCTCCCTCCAGAGGGGCCCCTGGATGCCGAGACCATCCTGCTGGCGCTGGCCTCCTGGGTGGAGGACACGGAGGAGCTGCGGGCGCGGCTCAAGGGCTTCCTGGCCAACCCCGAGAGGGAGACCATCTGCTGGATGGCCCAGGAGGACCAGGAGGGCACCCTCAGCTTTCACTCGGCCCCGCTGAACGTGGGGCCGGAGCTCCAGAAGCGCCTGTTCGAGAAGCGGGAGTGCGTCATCCTCACCAGCGCCACCCTGAGCACCACCGAGGGCTTCGGCCACATCCGTGAGCGTATCGGGCTGGCGGAGGCGGAGGAGCTGCTGGTGGGCTCCCCCTTCGACTACCGCCAGGCGGCCCTGCTGTTCATCGCCAACGACATGCCCACCCCCAATGCCGCGGGCTATACGCCGGCCCTGGGGGAGGCGCTGACCTCGCTGGCGGAGGCCCTGGAGGGGCGGACCATGGCCCTCTTCACCTCCTACGCGGCGCTGAAGTGGGTGCGGACGGCCATCCTGCCTTCCCTGGAGTCGCAGGGGATTCGGGTGCTGGCCCAGGGGATCGATGGCTCGCCGCGCCAACTGGTGGAGGCCTTCTCGGAGGACCCCAAGACGGTGCTGCTGGGGACCAGCAGCTTCTGGGAGGGGGTGGACCTCTCAGGGGGTATCCTCAAGGCCCTGGTGCTGGCACGGCTCCCCTTCAACGTGCCCACGGACCCCGTCTTTGCTGCCCGCTCCCAGCTCTACGAGGACCCCTTCAGTCAGTACGGGGTGCCCCAGGCGGTGCTCCGCTTCCGCCAGGGCTTTGGCCGCCTCATCCGCGGCAAGGGAGACCGGGGCGTCATCGTGGTCCTGGACTCGCGGGTGCTCACCCGTCCCTACGGCAGCGCCTTCCTCGACGCCGTCCCGCCCTGCACGGTGCGCACCGCTCCCCTGGGCACCCTCCCCGCCGAGGCCCGGGCCTGGGTGCAGCGGTAGCCCGCCCTGCTGGAGCGGTACTTCCCGGGCCAGCGCCTCACCGACCGGGCGCTGCATGCCTGGGCCCGTGA
>JBHIBI010000056.1:0-7874 GCA_046758985.1 Dehalococcoidia bacterium | reverse complement strand
CGTGGCCACCTCGCGGTCGTGAACAGCAAGGCCCTGGAGGTCTTGGGCATCACCAAGGACTCGCCAGTCCCGGAGGGCGGCCATATCTTTAACGACCCCGAGAGTGGCGAACTGACTGGATGCCTCTTGGACAACGCGGTCTATGAGTTGGTGAACCCGAAGCTTCCCCGTGCACCGAAAGACGACTGGGCCAGGGCCATCAAGACGATGAACCCGCGCTTCCTCCGGGAAGGGATCACCAGCATCGTCAATCAGTCGGGAGACGTGTGGTCTGTCTTGCAAGAGCTCTACCATCGGGGGGAGCTCTCGGTGCGCTGGCAGGCCAATCTTCAGGGCAGCTCCAACTACTTCCACCGCCCCGTAGAGGAGATCCCCCGGGCCGTGCGGGACCTGGGGGCAGTGACCGGCTATGGTGATGAGTGGCTGCGGGTCGGCGCCATCGGCGAGCTCCATTCTGATGGCCTGATACATGCACCCTGGATGCACGAACCCTACGCGCAGCACGCCTTCGGGCCCCACTGGTACGGCCTCCTCCGGCACCCCCGGGAGATCCTGCTGGCTATCTGCCAGACTGCGGCCGAGATGGGGTTTCAGATGGAGGTGCACGCCTCGGGCGACGCCGCTCTGGAGATGGTGCTGGACGTTTACGATAAGGTGAACCGACAAATCTCACTTCGGGACCGACGGTGGGTCATCACCCACGGGGGCATCTTTCCCACTCCGAGGTCAGTGGAGAAGGCCCGAAACCTGGGCGTCATCATCTCGACCCAGCAGCCCGTCCTGTGGACCCAGTCTCACTTCTATCAGCAGTACTGGGACGAGAGGTGGGTAGCCAATCTGTTTGCCAATCGGACCTGGCTGGAAGGAGGGGTCCTGGTCAACGGCAGCTCCGACATAGGGCTTCCCCCTCTGCTCGGCATATACATGTGCGTCACCCGCAAGAACTGCTTCGGTGAGGTTCTTGGCCTCCATCAGGCCATCAGCCGCGAGGAGGCCCTGAAGCTCCACACCATCTACGGTGCCTACAGCACGTTTCAGGAGCAGCGCAAGGGGTCAATCGAGGCGGGCAAGCTGGCTGACCTGGCCGTGCTTTCTGACGACCCCCTCACGGTATCCGAAGAGCAAATCAAAGAGATCCAGGTGCTCATGACCGTGGTGGACGGGCACATCGCCTACGAGAAGGACGGAACCTAGCACGGGCCGTGGGCTACGTAGGGAGGGCGGCCGAAATTTGCCGCTCTCGGCGTTCAATCTTCTCTGCTCAAGCCTAATTCATCGGCGCGGTAGACGAATTCACAACTGATCATTCTGCGATCGGCATCTGGTGTGACAAGACCGCACCTGCAAGTGGTCACACCATGGTGGTAGAGAGAGTTACTTTCCGATAGGGCACCTAGAGCAAATGGCGGCTCCAGGAACAGCGGCCCGGGGCGACTTCCCAGCGGGGCGCGGCGCCCAAATCACCAAGCTACCGGTAGAACCGGGCGTGGAGGAAAAGTCTGGGGGTCGCCCCCACTAACGAAGGTCAGCCCCCAGGTACCGTTTTCGTCAACCCCAGTGCTGTGGCCAGTGACTTAGGAACCTCCCTGGCCACCTGGCCCACCCTGATCTTGGTTTCCTTGACCACTCTGGCCACCCTTACCACCCTGGTTCCCAGGCTCCTCTTCATCTTCTTCCTCGTCATCCCCGGTATCCTGTGGCCCACCATCGTCCCCGTGGGGTCCGGCTTTAGCGCGGGCTTCAGCAGCAGTTGCCAGGGCAGCGTCTCGACCGCGGTGGGCGTTGGCAAGAGCGTTGTTAAGCCCCTTATGAGCAGCCGCTGGCGCTTTCCCGCGGACGGTCTCGAGGAGGACTATGTGTTGTGCAGAGAAGTTGTCCAGCGTGGTGGCAAGATCTGCGACCAGCCGTCCACGTGCCTGGCCGGGCAGGTCTGGATCGTCGGCAAGTTGCCCTAGGTGACGACCCAAACGCTCCCGCACCTCGTCAGCCCGCATCAAACCGGTCACGACAGGAGGAGCTTCCCCATCCTCTTCACCGTCTTCTCCCGCAGACGGTCCCGCGAAGGCCGTTACCAACGCCCCTGTCCCCGGAGCATCCACCCCTGGGGGAAGCTGGACAGTTTTGGTGGTGCCATTGCGGCGCATGATGGTAACGATGCCGTCATCGACACTAACCACAGCACCCACTAGGGGGAACGGCGGCTTCTTGGGCTTGACCACGACCTTCACAGCTTCCCACAGGCCATTTACCTGCCGGGCCTGGACGACCACGCGCGCTCCATCTGTAAAGGCATCTGCCCGAGGCCCGCCGGGGGTCTTGACTTCATGGCCGTCCAGCATGATTGTTACTAGCTCTCCCGTACCTTGCTGGATGAGCGTGACGGAACCATTGGGGTCTCCGTCCACCACGCCGACGAAGGCTCTTCGTACCGGTGTCTCCGTCAGGACGACGGAGATGTCGGGGCCGCCAGCACTGGTCTCCACCGTCATTTCCTCGTCGTCGCCATCCCCGCCCTCAGTGGTGGTGAAAGTGTAGTAGTCGCCGTTGTTATTGTCCGTTGCCGTGTTGCCGTCCTCGTCGGTGGACTGGACCTCGAAGAGGTACTCCGTATCTGGCGACAGGCCCGTGAGCGTAATCGAGTGACTCGTCACGAGGCTAGCGTCCGAGGCGCTCTTGTCTAGGTCGGAGGTGGTCCCGTAGTTCACCACACTGTTGCCGGATTGCTCGGTCGCCCACGTAATGGTGGCGGAGGTATCACCAATGCTCGCGACCTGGACATCGGTGATCTCCGGTTGGGCGAGGACCGTCCCTGCCCCTAAAGCCACGAGTGCGATTATCGCGACGGGAATGAGTACCAACCTGGCTTTCATCTTCTTGCCCCAGTTGAGAAGTCTTCACCCTTAATAACAACTGTCCAGCACCGGAGGTTAGCACCCCGTCGAAAAGACTTACGGTGTGTAGAACACCACCACCGTCTGGAAGCGGACATTGTCCTGGATGTCGGCAGCAACCACCTCGATAAGGTTGGCACCCTCGTCCAGGGAGACAGTAGTGGAAAAAATCCCCAGGGCATTTACGTCCACCGGGGTACCGTTCACTCCCACCACGGCATCCTGCCTAGTCCCTCCAACCACCGAGATGGTGGGCTCTACGACCTCAAGGCCGTCGGAGGGGTAGAAGAGGCTGAAAGGCAACCCAGCAGTAGGAGATGTAAAAAACACCGTTACGCGCTGAGACGCCGCCCGGCCGAAGGGGTCCGTGGCCACCACCTCAATCGGGTTGGCCCCCTCCTCCAGAGTAAGGTCATGCTGAAAGCTGCCGTCGACCGCGACATCCACCGGAACCCCATTGACATCTACCACAGTATTAGGCCGGGTTATTCCCAGGACTCTCACGGCTCCGATTTCCACTCCGGCACCGTTTTGGGGGGAGAGGAGCGTTAGGGTGGGGATCCCCGTGGGTGTTGCGGCATCAGCGGGGCTGGGGGTTGCCGTAGCGGTAACTACAGCCGTCGGCGTGGCCGTCGGAGCTGGCTCTCGTCCACAGCCAGCTAAAAAGAGTGCAAAGATTACTGTAAGGAGAGAGACCCACGACAGGTGCACCAACCTTTTGGGGGAGAAGTGCTCTGCGAACATTCCTCTTAACCGTACTCTATTTAGTCGCCTTGTGTTGCGCGCCTGGCGCTTTCCTCAGCTACCTCCGGCAGCGAACTCGGAGGCATCGGCACTTCATGCTATCAGATTCTCTAAATTCGGTCTGCTTTGCTCAAGACCTTTTCAAGGGTTTCTGGGCAGCCCGATGATGGGAAGCCGGGGCGGAAGTCTCTCGGGTCTGGGAAGTCACTGCCAAAGGCGAGGTCCATTGTCACTATGCTGGAGGGAAGAGGCACTACGGGCTAGGGGACCCCAAATCCTCCAGTGCGGCGCGCACGCGCTCACGACTCTCCTGGATAGCCTCCAGGGCACGCCGGAGACCTGGGCGGGCCTCCGCAGGCGCCTGATCCAAGGTGTCTTGGAGCAGGCTCTCAGCTGCCTGCTGCTTCGTCACGGCCTCCTGCAAGTTCTCCAGGAAGCCTGAGTCTCTTGCCAGTTGGCCATCGGTCGTGGGCTGGACTCTTCCCTCTAACAGTTGACTAACATCTGTCACGTGGCGCTCCAACCGTGCCAGGGCTATGGAGCTGGGACCGGTTCGCCCTGTCGCTGTGAGCTCCCTAAGCTCCTCCACCCGTTCTCTAACGAGACGGGAGTACATGGCGAGCTTGGCCTCGGGGGAACGGGCGAGCCACAGCTGCGCCCCCTCTCGGAACTCCTTCACGGGGTACAGGGGATCCCCCGGGACGGCACCACCCGCCGCGGCCACGGTGCCCAAGCCACTGAGCACAAGCACTAGAAGCACCGAGGCGGCCACGGCGACGGACCGGGGAAGAACCCCCGGCAGGCTCCAACGTTGATCCCGTGGCTGGTGCTGGCGGTCCCACTCAGCCAGGATGCGGAGCCGGATCCGGGTCCGCACTGTGGCGGGGACACCGGGGGTGAGCTGGGCCTCAGCGGTCAGGGCCGTGCGCAGCAGCGGTTCCAACTGCTCGGCATCCTCCGGGTACCGAGCGAGGCACTCCCCCAGGGAGACCCCTTGGCGCAGGAGAGCGAGGCACTCTTGGAGAACGTGGTCCAGCCTATCAGCCATGGGCTCTTCCCTCTTGCTGCGCCAGGATCCGTTGGAGGGCCCTCAGGGCGCTGTGTTGCAGGAACTTCACCGCCTCCTCGCTACGCTTCATTGCCTTTGCCGTTTCCGCGATGGAGAGTTGGCCTGCAAATCGTAGGCTAAGCACCTCGCGTTGGAGGTCCGTTAGACCGCTCATCGCCCGGGACACCTCATTCGAGGTGACCCTGCTGACCGCCACTTCCGCCGGATCATCGGACGCGATGACCGTGTCTAGAAGCGGCACCTCTTTTCGGCGCGTCTGTTGCTTCATGTAGTTGAGCGCCTGGTTATGGGCGATGCGAAACAGCCATGCTACAAAGGGGACCCCCTTCGGCTTGTATGAGGAAAGCGCTTTCATCGCGCGAAGAAAGACCTCCGCGGTGATGTCCTCGGCATCGGCGGGCTGGGCCATGCGGCCCAGCAAGTAGTTGTAGACCCGGTCCGCGTTGCCTTCGTAGAGCCGGGCAAAGGCCTCCTGGTCCCCTCGTTGCGCCGCGCGAACCAGCTCTTCTTCACGGTACTTCGGTTGCACGGGCCTCGCTATTCCTCCGTGTCTCTTCTCACCCGTGCTAATCATATAACAACGAAGTGGCCTCCGAGGATAGTAGGGGTAATCCAGCTTGCCTGGGACCGCCCCTTTGTGGTACCATAAGCCAAATTCGGACTGCCCTGGGGGGCTCGACACGTGAGGGGTTGGGAATCATGATGACGAAGGCGTTCATATCGCTCGTAACCATCTTGGCATTGCTCTCGGTTCTCGCCGCATCGCCGGTGTTGGGCGGCGACGCTGCGACACCGGGCGAGAAGGTGCCGGTACTCATCGGATTCACCCAGCAGCCTGGCCCCGCTGAGGAGGCGCTGGTGCGCCAGGCGGGCGGCACTATCAAGCACACCTACCACCTGGTCCCGGCCATCGCGGCGGCGCTCCCTGAGGCGGCGATTGAGGGGCTACAGCGGAACCCCAACGTGACCGCCATTGACCTGGACGGCGAGGTTCACATCATCGACGCGGAGCTGGACAACACCTGGGGTGTGAAGCGTATCGGTGCGGGCGTCGTCCACGACGGCGGCAACAAGGGCACCGGGGTGAAGGTCGCCGTCATCGACACCGGCATCGACGACACCCACCCGGACCTGGACGCGAACTACGCCGGGGGCTACGACTTCGTCAACAACGACCCCGACCCCATGGACGACCACGGCCACGGCACCCATGTCGCCGGCACCGTTGCTGCTGAGGACAACGGGGTCGGTGTGGTGGGAGTAGCGCCCGAGGCCAGGCTCTACGCCCTCAAGGTGTTGAGTGCCAGCGGCGGCGGTTACTGGAGCGACATCATCGCCGCCATGCAGTGGGCCGTGGACAACGGGATACAAGTAGCCAACCTGAGCCTGGGAAGCTCCACCAACCCGGGCGGCACGGTGCAGGCGGCCTTCGATAACGCTGAGGCGGCGGGGATCCTCACGGTGGCTGCCGCGGGCAACTCAGGCAATCCCAAGGGGAAAGGCAACAGCGTCGTCTGGCCTGCCCGGTATAACTCAGTCATCGCTATGGCGGCCACCGACTCCAATGATAACCGGGCCAGCTTCTCCAGCACTGGCGACCAGGTAGAGCTGGCGGCGCCAGGGGTAGCTGTCAACTCCACCCTGCTAGGGGGCGGATACGGCCAGAAGAGCGGCACCTCCATGGCCTCCCCTCATGGGGCGGGGACGGCGGCCCTGGTCATCGCTACCGGGATCGCCGATGCCAACGGCGATGGCCGCATCAACGACGAGGTACGGCTCAAGTTGCAGGAGACCGCTGATGACCTGGGCGACGCTGGGCGGGACTCCCTCTATGGGTTCGGCCTGGTGGACGCCGATGAGGCGGCCGCCTCTATCGGGCCGCCCAATGACCCGCCCGTGGTCTCTATTACCGGCCCGGCAGATGGCTCAACCTTCGGCTCTGGGGCTACCATTTCGTTCAGTGGAACGGCCAGCGACACCGAGGACGGAGACCTGACTGCCAGCCTGGTCTGGACCTCGGACATTGATGGCCAGATAGGCACGGGGGGCAGCTTCTCCACGACCCTCACCGACGGTAACCACACCATCACCGCGTCGGTGACCGACTCCGGCAGCAAGACAGGGAGCGCCTCTATCAGTATCACCGTGGAACCTCCGCCTAACGATGCTCCCGTGGTCTCCATCACCAGCCCGGCCGATGGCTCTACCTTCCAGTCGGGAGCAACCATCCTCTTCGAAGGCACGGCCAGCGACACCGAGGATGGAGACCTGAGCGCCTCCATAGCCTGGAACTCCAGCATCGATGGCAGCCTGGGGACTGGCGCCTCTGTCACCGCCGTCCTGAGCGATGGTAACCACACCATCACCGCCTCGGTGACCGACTCCGGCGGCAAGACTGGCAGCGCTTCGGTCAGTATCACCGTGGGGAACCCACCGGCCACGGGGACCATCGTTAGCGTGGATTCCATCACCTACGCCACCCAGGGTGGCAAGAACCAGGACAAACACCTGCTCATCACCATCGCTCTCGTGGACGACCTGGGTAACCCGGTCGCTGGCGCCTCCGTCTCCGTCACCTTAGAGAACACGACGACCGGTGCTTCCTGGAGCGGTACGGGGATCACAGGCGAGAATGGTACGGTGACGTTCTCCTTGAAGAACGCCCCTGCCGGCGACTATACCACCACCGTCACCGATGTTACCGCCGACGGGTTAACTTGGGACGGCGTCACGCCACCCAATGGGTTCAACAAGGCGAGCGGCAGCAACGGTGGTGGCCGGGGAAGGGCTCTGGAGTAACTGGCCAGCACGAGGTTAGGAAAAACAAAGGGGGCTGGCCTTTAGGCTAGCCCCCTTTCGTTATCCTTTCGCTCTACGGCGACGGCCTTCATGGGGTGCGCCAGTGGTACACTCTCCTTCTGGCCTTAGGAACGGTATCGGTCGAGTGCTGGCGTGCCGAGTTCTTTGGCTGCTCCGCCGTCCCAGCATGGCTTGGCCTTAATCACGTCTCGGCAAGCCTTAGTCTTAATCATCCGGTCCATGCTGGCTCGGCCATCGAACAATACAGATGCTCTAGCTTTCATACAGAGCAGCAGTAGTAGTAGTGAGCCCCTCTAGTCCCATGATGATACACATTGCTCTATACCCTCCGAACTTTCCAACAGGCCAGG
>JBHIBI010000055.1:0-7978 GCA_046758985.1 Dehalococcoidia bacterium | reverse complement strand
TCCTCCAGAGGGGTGTCCTTCCAGTCGATGCGCTGCTGGACGATGCGCGCTTTCTGAAGGGCCTCCTGGCTGGTGCTGGCGATGGCGATGTAGCAGAACATGCCGGGGACGATGGCGTTGGAGTCTCGTCTGTACTCTTCCTTGGCGAGGGTACGGATCTCTGCCAGCATCTCCCGGTAGTGCTCCGGTGGGAGTCCCTCGTAGTGGGGAGCGGCAGGGCACCAGCCGTCCCCCACCTGGGCCACGGCGCGCCGGATGCGGGGGCCCATGCCGCCGAACCAGATGGGCGGGTGGGGCTTCTGGATGGGCTTGGGCCACAGCGGGGCGTCCTGGAGGCGGAAGTGCTTCCCCTGAAAAGAGACCCAGCCATCCTCGGTCCAGAGCTTCTTGATGAGCTGCACACCCTCCAGAAGCTGCTCGTAGCGGACGGAGAACTTGGGCTGGTAGGGCAGGCCGAAGCTGACGTGCTCCGCCTCGCCCCAGCCGGTGCCGCACCCCAGGATCAGGCGGCCGTGGGAGATGACATCGATCTGGGCACCCATCTTGGCGATGAGGGAGGGGTGGCGCAGGGAGAGGGGGGTGACCATGGGGCCCAGGTAGACCCGGGAGGTAACGGCGGCTAGGGCAGCCAGGGTGGTGAAGGCCTCGGCCTGGTAGGGGCGCTGGAGATCCACACTGCGGGCCAGCATACGGTCTGGTCGCAGGAACATGTGGTCCACCGTGTGAATCCCGGCATAGCCCAGCTCCTCGATCCGCTGGGCCACCTGAATGAACCGCCGAAAGGGGGTCTCCAGGGCCTGGCCGTAGGTGGCGGGCCCGGTGGCAAACTGCACCTTGGAGGGGTCAACGAGGCTCATGGGTTGCTCCTTCTACCAGCGCCGCTTCAGGAGAGGAGGACCTCATCGTAGGGGATCCTCCCCGTCATCACCTCCACGCCCTCCGGGGTGACGGTCACCACGTCCTCCAGCCGGACACCACCACCGCCGGGTATCCCCGGGACCAAGATGGTGATGACCACGGCCAGGGTCATCCCCACCTCCAGGGTCAGGTCGGGGGGAGGCACCCCCGCGGGTGGGACCCAGGGTGGCTCGGCGAACCCCATGCCAATGCCGTGGGCGATGAGCATCCGCTGCATGTGTCCGTAGAAGGGGCTCGCCTTGTAGGGCTGCTCTGCCACCTGCTGCAACTGGGCAGCGGTGACTCCGGGCTTCATGGCCCCGATGACCTGGGTGTGGATATTGTACACCGTCTGGTAGAGCTGCCGCTGCTGTTCATTGGGCTCGCCGCAGATGACGGTGCGCGCCGCCTCGGAGAACATGCCGTGCCAGCAGCCTCCCAGGTCCATGAACACCAGGTCACCCCGCTGGATGACCCGGTCGCCGGCGAAGCGCTGCATGGGGGCGGTGTTGGACCCCGAGCAGACGATGAGGTTACACTGGGGAATCTCCATGCCGTACTGGTAGAAGGTGTGCATCACCTCGGCCAGCACCTCACACTCGCGCATCCCAGGCTCCACGGCCTGGAGGGCAGTCTCGAAGCCGATGTTCACCAGCTCTGAGGCCTGGCGCATCACCTCCACCTCCTGGAGGCCCTTGACCTGTCGGGCCTCCTTAAGGCAGACATCCCCGTCGACGATCTCGATGTCCGGCAGCATGTCCCGGAGGGTGTCCAGCACCGGGACCTTGGTGAAGTCCAGCCCTAGGTGGCCTGAGGTGAGGCCCAGCTCCTCCAGGCCCTGTCGCAGCACCTCCAGGGCGGGCGCGGGAGTGGGGGAGTCGAGGACGCCAGGGAAGGGACGGACCCGCTGGGGGTCCATCCAGTACATGGTGGCCTGGCGGTGGGGCGTGTCGTCCTGGAAGGGCCAGCAGATGACGTGCGGCGAGGTACGGGTGATGAGGGCGGCCTGCATCAGGCCGAAGTTGGGCACCCACAGGGGGCGCAGGCCGGAGATGTAGCGGATGTTGGCCGCCTCGAAGGCGAGGATGCCGTCCAGACGGTGCCGCTCCATGAGGCCCCGCAGGCGGGTGGCCCGCTCCTGCCGGGCGGCGTCAAAGTCAACACGTTTGGTCCAGTCGGTGGCAAAGTACATGGCAGACCCTCACCCCCTCGTGCTCCTCCTCCCTTAATTCAAGGGAGATGGGGTAGAAACTCCCTAGAGCCCTCCTATGGCCGTATTGTAGCGGTGTTGGTCCAGGAAGGCCAGCCCTCCGTTGTCCGGTGGCGAGAGAGTGGGTGGGGGCATTGACCGCCTGTTCCCTGGTGTACAATGGGAGTAGAGAGGGGCACATGGTGGTGCCAGGCAGAAGAGGTGGCATGCACACCAACCTGAGCCTTGAAGGGGCAGCGAAGTGATGCGGCAAGTTTGGCGTCCCCTGGTCCTGGCCCTTTCCCTGCTGGCTCTCGCGGCGGGGCTGGCCGGCGTGGCCGCAGCCCATGGGCGGGAGGCCCTGTTCCTGGAGGTGGACGGCATCATCAATCCCGTAAGCGAGGGGTTCATCGCCCGCGGCATCCAGCGGGGAGAGGAGGCGGGTGTGGAGCTGGTGATCATCCGGCTGGACACGCCGGGTGGGCTGCTGGACTCCACCCGCAAGATCGTGGAGCACCTGCTGGAAAGCGAGGTGCCCACGGTGGTGTACGTGGGCCCTCGGGGGGCCCGAGCGGCCTCGGCGGGGACCTTCATCACCGCCGCTGCCAACTTTGCGGTGATGGCCCCGGGGACTAACATCGGCGCGGCCAGTCCTGTGGGGGGTGGTGGCGAGGAGCTGCCGGAGACCCTGGCGGACAAGGTGACCAACGACGCCGCCGCCCTGATGCGGGCCATCGCCGAGGAGCGGGGCCGCAATGGGGAGAAGCTGGAGGAGACGGTGCGCCAGGCCACTGCCTTCGCCGCCGAGGAGGCGGTGGAGCTCAATATGGTGGACTTCATTGCCGCTGACGTGCCCGACCTCCTGGAACAACTCGACGGGCGGACGGCTACCACCCCTTCCGGCGAGGTGATGCTGGACACCCAGGATATGGAGGTGCGGGTGATGCGGCTGAGCCTGGTGGAGCGGCTGCTGGATTTCCTCTCCGACCCTAACGTCTCCTTTCTGCTGCTCTCCCTGGGCAGCCTGGGGCTACTGGTGGAGCTGCTGAACCCGGGCCTCATCGCCCCGGGCGTGGTAGGGGTGATCCTGCTGGTCCTCTTCTTTGTCACCCTGGGCAACCTGCCGGTGAACTGGGCCGGTGTGGCCTTGATCCTGATTGCGGTGGTGCTGGCGTTCCTGGAGGTGCAGGTAGCGGGATTCGGGGTCCTGGGCGTTGGGGCACTGGTGAGCTTTGTACTGGGGGCGCTGCTGCTGTTCTTCCACTTTGGGGCACCCTCGCCCACCATGCCCCGTATCGGGGTGAGCCTCTGGGTGCTGGTGCCCACCCTTGCGGTGCTGACGGTGGGCGGTGGATGGCTCCTGTCCACCATCATCCGCTCCCGCCGGCAAGAGGCTGCTCCCACCGGCATCTCCCGCCTGGTGGGTGCCAGCGGCTATGTGACCACGGAGCTGGCACCACGCGGCACGGTACAGGTGGTCAGCGAGGTCTGGAGCGCAGTGTCGGAGACGGGGGAGCCCATCCAGGCGGGGGAGAGGGTGAAGGTTGTCCGGGTGGATGGCCTTACCCTGGTGGTGCAGAGGGTGGAGAGTTCTCCTGACCCCCCCAGCACCGAGGACGCTTCAGAAGATTGAGGCCCTTTTTTCTCGGTGTGGGAGCACAACTTGAGCAAAGGCCGTTGAGGGAGTATCCTCTAGGGTAAGCCCTTCGCTGTACTCAGAACAGGCGAGGCCGGTGACCGCGGGAAGGAGGGAAGGCTATGGGTATTACCATCGTCAACACATATGAACGGGTGGTAGTCTTGCGGTGGGGGCGATTCCGGGAGGCGCTACCGCAGGGCTTTCACTGGCTCTGGCCCATTATGGACCGGGGTATGAGAGTGGACCTCCGGGAGAGGGTGGTCCGCGTCCCCACCGCCAAGTATATTACCTCGGACAATGTGGTGGTGGACTTGGACTTCGTCATCTACTTCCGGGTTCTCGAGAGCGAGGCCGACAAAGCCCTGCTACGGGTGGAGAACTTCGAGGCGGCTACCATCAACCTGGCCGTGGCCACCTTGAGGGCCGTCATCGGTGCCACCACCCTGGCAAGCGCGCTGGCGGAGCGGGAGAAGATCCGCGACACCCTCCAGATCCGGCTGGATGAGGTGACGGGGCGCTGGGGCATCAAGGTGAGCCAGGTGGAGATCAACGAGGTCGACCCACCCCCCGGGGTGAAAGCGGCGATGGAGCGGGAGAAGTCCGCCGCCGCCATCAAGACGGCGGAGATCACTGAGTCAGAGGGTGCCCGCCAGGCCCAGATCAACCGCGCCGAGGGGGAGAAACAGGCGGCCATCCTGAAGGCCGAGGGCGAGCGGCAGGCGGAGATTCTCGAGGCCGAGGGGGATAGGCAGGCGGCTATCCTGCGGGCCGAGGGCTTTAGCACCGCCCTGGAGAAGATCAACGCCGTGGCCCAGAGCGCCGACAGCCGCACCATGAGCCTGCAGTACCTGGAGGCCCTGAAGGCCCTGGGGGCCAGTGAGGCCACCAAGTTCGTGTTCCCCATGGAGTTTAGCAACCTGCTGCGGCCCTTCACTGAGTTCGCTGCGCGTTCCTCCGGGGACGCCGGCCAGCAGCAGGGCTAGCGGTGGCCCTCCAGTAGCCGTAGCGCCTCCTCTGGGGTCACCCCCTGGACGACGATGACCTTGTTCCAGGAGGTGTGGCCCCGCACCAGGGTGACGCGGCCCTTGGGGATGCCTAGCCACTCCGCCAGCAGCTCGATCACCTCCTGGTTGGCTTGGCCCGCCACAGGAGGGGCGGTGACCTGCACCTTCAGGGTATGATCTGGCAGGTGGGAGACCTGGTTGCGGGAGGCTCCGGGTTGGACCCTGAGATGGATGCGCGCTGAGGCTGCGGACACCTTACGAAGTCTCCGTGACCTTGCTGGTGCAGCGGGCGCAGGTACCGGTGACGGTGAAGTGCTCCAGGTCGGGCTCAAAGCCGAAGTCCTGCCGCAAGGTCTGGCGGAACTCCTCCAGGTAGCTGGGGCTCAGGTCGAAGGTGCCGTTGCACTGCTGGCATACCATATGATGGTGCTTCCGTCCGCCGAGGGCCAGCTCGTAGTGGAGCCTGTCGCCCAGGCCCACCTCGGTAACCAGGTGCAGCTTCTTGAACAGGTGCAGGGTGCGGTAGACGGTAGCGATGTCCATGTAGGGGTAGACGTTCTTCACCCGCCGGTAGATCTCGTCCACGCCCAGGTGTCCCTCCCCTTCGGCGATGGTCTGGAGGACCATGAGCCGTTGGGGGGTGAGGCGTACCCCCGCTTCCTTGAGGGCTTCCAGTATCTCGGTGGGCTGGGTCATGTTCTTGCACCTGCAAAGACTTGCCCTTGTAGTTATACCGCAATTGCCGTCGGGGCTCAAGGGCTGTCACCCTCCCCTGGGCTGCAACGCTAGCGCTGCCCTCGCATCTAAACCCTAGAAAAGCAGGACTGGGGGGAGACTGTGGGTGGAGTGAGGAAGGTGACGCTGCTAGTACTTGTGGCCGGAGTAGTGGTGCTCCTAGTGGGCTACCTCGGCTTTCCGGGGCTTCAGCGGTTCCTGCCGGGGTTGCGCTCCCAGGAGGTCCAGCTTGGCGACGATTCCAACGGCGATTCCAGCGGAGGGAATGCGACGGTGGAGTCGGAGCTACGCCTACTGCGTGTCATCACGGTGCTGCCCCAGGATGCCATCCCGGCCATCCTGAGGCCCACCTTCGTCACCGCTGCCGACGCCGAGTCCCAGATGAGCCCCGACGAGTTGGTCATTGGACTCTCCATCAATGGCGAGCATCGGGCCTATTCCATCCCGATGCTGAGTCGCCACGAGATCGTCAACGATGCGGTCGGTGGCGTTCCCGTAGCAGTGACCTGGTGACCCCTCTGCTTTACGGGCATGGTCTATGCCCGGGAGCTCGGCGACCGGATCCTCACCTTTGGGGTCTCCGGCAAGCTGATCATGAACGCCCTGGTGATGTACGACCACCAGACGGAGACCCTCTGGAGCCAGTTCCTCTCCCAGGGGGTGGAGGGTCCGCTGGCGGGCACCAGGCTGGAGCTGCTCCCCTCGCTGATGACCGACTGGGCCACCTGGCGCGACCTCCATCCCGATACCTTAGTGCTGTTTAAGGGGGGCCGCTACCGAGGCGACGTGTACGAGGGCTACTACGTCAGCGGCTCGGCGGGGATCCTGGGCGAGGCTAACCAGGACAAGCGGCTGGGGACCAAGGAGTTCGTGCTGGGCCTGGAGCTCCAGGGCGCTGCCAAAGCCTACCCCTTCCGGTATCTGAGCGAGACGCCGGTGGTCAACGACACCTTCGGCGGCCAGCCTCTGGTGATATTCTTTGACCCTGCCTCCTCCACGGGGCTGGTGTACCGCCGCACCATCGAGGGCAGGACCCTTACCCTTGAGTTAGACACCGCACAGGACGGGAAGACCCTGCTGGTGGACCAAGAGACGGGCAGCCAGTGGGTGGCCTTGACGGGGGAGGGGTTCCGAGGCCCCCTGGAGGGGAAGCGGCTGGAGCGCATCCCCACCCACTACGCCTTCTGGTTCGCTTGGTCTGACTTCCACCCCGATACCGAGTTCTACACGCCTGAGCAGAGCTAACAAGAAGTGGAGGTGGGGGCTCAAGCCCTCTCCCTCTCCGTGTGCTCCTCCTACCCTTTCCCCTCCCGTTCCTTGTGGGCCAGCCCGAAGGCTTGGTATAATTGGGCTGACTGACGAGAAGGAGCCTATCAGGAGCGAGCCTTTGGCCCGATACAAACCCTCGGCCTCGCCATCCTCACGGAAACAGGCGGAACCCTCCCTGCGCTATCGCCGCATGGTGGTCAAGGCGGGCACCACGGTGCTCACCGATGGTGCGGGGCGGCTGGACCTGGAGGCGCTGACCGGCCTGGTGGCGCAGCTAGCTCACCTGCAGCAGATGGGGGCCGAGGTGGTCCTGGTCACCTCGGGGGCCATCGCCGCCGGCCAGGATGTCCTGAGCGCTAGCAAAGACCGCAAGGGTGTCCCTTTTCGCCAGGTGCTGGCGGCTGTCGGGCAGGGGCGCTTGATGCACATCTACGAGCAGCTCTTCTCAGAGCACGGCATCGCTGTGGCCCAGGCGCTGGTGACCCGGGGCGACATGGATGATCGTCAAGGGTACCTGAACGTGCGCAACACCCTCCTGGCCCTGCTGGACCTGGGGGTGGTGCCCGTGGTGAACGAGAACGATGTGGTGGCGGTGGAGGAGATCGGCGAGGAGGTGTTTGGTGACAACGACCGCCTCTCTGCCCTGGTGGCCAACCTGGTGGATGCAGACCTGCTGGTGCTGCTGACGGATACCGACGGGCTGTATACCGCCGACCCCCATCTGGAGCCCACGGCACAACTGGTGCGGCGGGTGGAACAGGTGGATGCCGCTATCGAAGCGCTGGCCAGCGGCTACCACAAGCCCCTGAGCCGGGGTGGGATGCCCACCAAGCTGGAGGCGGCCCGGCTGGCCGCCTCTTCAGGCGTGGCGGTGGTCATCTGCAACGGCCGGAAGCCTAGGGTGGTGGTGCGGCTGGCCCAGGGGGAGGAGCTGGGGACCCTGTTTGTCCCCACCAGCAGCAAGGTGGAGAGCCGGAAGCGTTGGATGCTCAGCGGTCTCTCCTTGCGAGGCGAGGTGGTGGTGGATGACGGCGCTGTCGCGGCCCTGCGTCACCAGAGCCGCAGCCTGCTGCCGGCGGGGGTCCAGGGGATAGAGGGCCAGTTCCAGCGGGGGGACATTGTGGTCATCGTGGGGTCCGACGGTCAGCGGGTGGCCTGCGGCATCGTCAACTACGACTCCCAGGAGATGGCCCGCATCCAGGGCTGCCGCTCGGACCGTATCCAGGCCCTCCTGGGCCACCACTA
>JBHIBI010000054.1:0-8040 GCA_046758985.1 Dehalococcoidia bacterium | reverse complement strand
ATCCGGCCAAAAACGGCCCCCGCCATGAGGCCGGAGCCGCCGGCGTAGTTGTAATAGAAGAGGCCCCCCACCAGCTCCCCCGCCGCATAGAGTCCAGGGATGAGGTTGGACTCGGTGTCCAGCACCTGGGCGTTGGCGGTGATCCGGAGCCCTCCGAAGGTGAAGGTGATGCCACAGGTGACGGCGTAGCCTACGAAGGGCGGCGTATCCAGCCGCTGGGCCCAGTTGGACTTGGGGGGCTCAATACCCTTAGTCCCCTTGCCGTCCAGCACCGCCGGGTTGAACTCACCGTCCTGGACAGCCCGATTGAAGGCCTCCACGGTGCGCACCAGCTCTTCCCGGTCGATCTCCAGCTTGTCGGCCAGCCCGCCGATAGTATCGTCGGTGGCCATGGTGACCTGGGGAATACGGTACTCGTCCCGCAGCAGGTGTTGTACCTTGGCGTCGAAGATCTGGAAGGCCACCCGCTGGGGCTGCTTGAGGATCTCCCGGCCGTACTTGGCGTAGGTGTAGTTACGCAGATCGGCCCCCTCGTCCACGAAGCGCTGGCCGTGGATGTTGACGATGATGCCCAGAGGGTAGGAGTGCTTCTGAAAGAGCTCGGTGATCTTGCGGTCACCGTGGGGCGGGGCATTCAGGTCCCAGGCCACGGCGTGGCAGCCACTCCAGTGGCCAAAGGGCTGGGCCCCGATCTCCAGGGCCATACGGATGCCGTCGCCGGTGTTGTAGGGGACGCCTCGCACCTTCACCAGCTCCCAGCCGGGGCCCAGGTAGCGGGTGCGCATCTCGGCGTTGGCCTCGAAGCCGCCGCAGGCCAGCACCACGGTATGGCAGGGAAGTTCCTGGAACCCCTGGGGGCTGCGCACGGTAACGCCGCAGACTTTCCCCTGGGCATCCACCAGGAGCTTGGTGGCTTTGGTCTCGTAGCGGACCTCCACGCCCCGCTCCTCGGCGATTTCAAAGAGGCGGTCGGAGAGGCCCTTCCCGGCACCCACCGCCTCCACGATCAGGCCACCCCAGAAACGATAGCGGTCGCCCACCTTGAAGGCCTGCCGCCCGTAGGAGAGGACCCACCGGACCCCCTTCTGCTGCATCCACTGCATGGTGGGAAAGGCCTGAGTGACCAGCACCTGGACCAGCTCTGGGTCTGCCAGGCCCTCGGTGACCCGCATCAGGTCGTTGTACAGGTCGGCCTGAGTGTACTGGCCCACGTCCACGGAGCGGAGCTCCTCCGGGGAGAGGTCAGGGATGATCTGCTGGATATCCTGGATGTCGTTGTAGGGGAAGCGCGGGGTGCCGCCGGTGAAGTAGGAGTTGCCGCCACGGAAGTGGAGGGGGGCCTTCTCCAGCACTAGCACGGTGGCACCGTACTCCCGGGCGGAGACGGCGGCGTTCAGCGCAGCGTTGCCCGCCCCCACCACGATGACATCGTACGGTTGCAAGCCCATGCTCCCTGCCTCCGGCCAGGTCAGGTACGACGTTACCCGATTTCCTCGCCAGAGTAAAGGGTTGAGCACGCTAGCGGCCTTGCCCAACACCTCTGTGGGCCTTCACCCGTGGGGCAATCAGGCCTTGTTCAGACGGGGCTGGCCATGGGCTCCAGCATTGCGTACCCCCCCTGGCTGGCGTATAATATGGGTGAACGGCAGTTCTAGGTACCGCAACCCTGGAGGGGGTCGGCGAGATGGAAAACGGCTTGTGGCGAGGGACCTGGACGGTCAAGGCGGGGCTGGCACAGATGCTCAAGGGCGGGGTGATTATGGACGTAGTCACCCCGGAGCAGGCGCGGATAGCGGAGGAGGCCGGGGCCGTGGCCGTGATGGCCCTGGAGCGGGTGCCCGCGGACATCCGTGCGGCGGGAGGGGTGGCGCGTATGGCTGATCCGTCCCGCGTCGTCGCCATTATGGAGGCAGTGACCATCCCTGTCATGGCCAAGTGCCGCATCGGCCACTTTGTGGAGGCCCAGGTCCTGGAGGCCCTGGGAGTGGACTACGTGGACGAGTCGGAGGTTCTCACCCCCGCTGACGAGGCCCACCACATCTGGAAGCACGATTTCAAGATCCCCTTCGTCTGTGGGGCGCGGGACCTGGGGGAGGCCCTGCGGCGTATCTCCGAGGGTGCGGCCATGATCCGCACCAAGGGGGAGGCGGGCACTGGTAACGTTGTGGAGGCGGTGCGCCACATGCGGGCGGTGATGGACAACATTCGCAAGCTCCAGAACATGCCCGATGAGGAGCTGGTGGCCGAGGCCAAGACCCTGGGTGCCCCGGTGGAGCTGCTGATGGAGTGCCGGAAGCTGGGTCAGTTGCCGGTGGTCAATTTTGCCGCCGGGGGCGTGGCCACCCCCGCTGATGCCGCCCTGATGATGCAGCTCGGCTGCGACGGCGTGTTTGTGGGTTCGGGGGTCTTCAAGTCCTCCGACCCGGAGCGGCGTGCCCGGGCCATTGTCCAGGCAGTGACCCACTACAACCGGCCCGAGGTGCTGGCCAAGGTCTCCAAGGACCTGGGGGAGCCCATGCAGGGCATCGATGTCCGAACCCTGAAGGAAGAGCAGCTCCTGGCCCCGCGCGGTTGGTAGGGGCCACGGGACGTGTTCAAGGAGGACGCGTTTCGTCTCGACCGTCTATGACAACCAAGGGCTCCAACAGCAAAGCGGTGGGTGTCTTGGCCATCCAGGGGGACTTTGCGGAGCACATAGCGGTGCTCCGCGATCTAGCTGTGGAGGCCCGGGAGGTGCGGCTCCCTCCAGACCTGGACCAGGTGCAGGCCCTCATTATCCCCGGAGGGGAGAGCACCACCATCGGCAGGCTCATGGAGTTCTACGGGCTGCGGGAGGTGCTGGTCCGCCGGGCCCATGAGGGGATGCCTCTCTGGGGTACCTGTGCCGGCCTGATCCTGATGGCCCAGCGCATCTCCGAGAACAGGCCCCAGCCCTTGGGCCTGCTGGACATCGACGTGGTACGTAACGCCTACGGACGTCAGGTGGACAGCTTTGAGGCGGAGATGGTCATCCCACCCGTGGGGGCAGAGCCCTTCCGCGGCGTGTTCATCCGAGCCCCCATAATCTCCCGTGTAGGGCAGGGGGTGGAGGTGCTGGGGTGCCTTGCGGATGGCCAGGCTGTGGCCGTCCGGCAGGGAAACCTGCTGGGCACCGCGTTCCACCCGGAGCTCACCCCCGACGTGCGGTTTCATCGGTATTTTCTCAGCATGCTCCAGGGGTCCTAGTAGGCTGATGCTCCGGATGTTACGGCCTTCTGATGTTGCATGGTGCCTGCTGGCAGGTGTGCCTGGCAGGCTCAACCACGCCATTCCACGGGAGCGGTTAGTGAGCTGGGACCTGGCAAACGGTGCTTCTCCCCTGGGGCTGCTGCGGCAGAGCCTTTCCTCGCGCCGTGCCCAGTGTGCCTGGGCGTGGCTGCAAGGAGGGAGGCTTCAGGGAGTGGCAGCCGCCCGCACCCGTTCCAGCCTCCGGGTGTGGGAGGTTACAGATTTGTACATCCCTTCCCACGAGGAGCGGGGAGCAGCAGAGCTGTTGGAGCGCCTCAGCGCCTCAGTGGCCCAGCGGGGGGCGGAGTGGGTCTTCCTGCGCTTGGTTGAGGGCTCGCCCCTGGTGGAGGGCGCCCGTCGGAGCGGCTTCTTTCCTCTCTTCGCCGAGACATTGTTCTGGGGAGAGGGAAGGCCATTGGAGAGCCCGGCACCGGTGTGGGAGCCGCGGCAGCCCACTGACGAGTTTGCCATCTTTCAGCTCTACAATGCGGTGACCCCTGCCTCGATGCGCCCGGCCCTGGGCCTGACCCTGGATGCCTGGAAAGAGGCCCAGGAGCGACGGGTGGCAGGAAGCCGGGAGTGGGTACACTGGCGTGACGATAAGGTCAAGGCGTGGCTCCACCTCATTTGTCGGCGAGGTGGCTCTCAAGGGGAGCTGCTGGTGCACAGCGGCGACGGGGAGGCCCTTCCGGTGCTTCTGGACGGGGCCCTCCGTCTGAGCGGCTGGCGCTCCCGGTGGCTGGTACCCGAATACGAACCGGCGCTGGGCCCGTTGCTCCTCCAGCGAGGTTTCCAGGAGGTGGGCCGTTACGCCTTCCTGGCCAAGTCCATCGCCGTCCGGGTGGAGGAGCCCGGCCTGGCCCCGGTGGAGGCTTGAGACCGTGGCACACAGGTGGATCGTTGACGACCTCGAGGCGCTTCTGGTCACCCTCCCTTCCTATATCCAGAAGCCCCTGCGGCAGCGGAAGAACCTGCGGGACCTGCTGGAGGTGGTCATGGACCTGGGGAGACCGGCGGAGGCGCGGTTCCCTGGTGAAGACGTAGTGCTGGACTCCCGGGAGGTCACGGAGGAGGACCTGCAGTATGTGGTCTCCCGCATTGGGGACTTTGGGGGCGATAACCGAGCGGGGATCGAGCGGACGCTGCACCGCATCTCCTGCATCAAGAACCGGAAGGGGAAGGTGGTGGGGCTCACCTGCCGCGTGGGCCGGGCGGTGTTTGGGACCATGAAGGTGGTCGAGGACCTGGTCCTTTCGGGGAAGAACCTGCTGCTCCTGGGCCGGCCTGGGGTAGGCAAGACCACCATGCTGCGGGAGGTGAGCCGTGTCTTGGCCGACGACGCCAAGAAACGGGTGATCATCGTGGATACTTCCAACGAGATCGCCGGCGACGGGGACATCCCGCACCCGGCCATCGGCCATGCCCGGCGTATGCAGGTGCCCACACCGGCCCTGCAGCACGCCGTGATGATCGAGGCCGTGGAGAACCACATGCCTGAGGTCATCGTCATCGATGAAATGGGCACCGAGCTGGAAGCGGCGGCCGCCAGGACTATCGCCGAGCGGGGGGTCCAGCTCGTTGCCACGGCCCACGGCAATACCCTGGACAACCTGATCATGAACCCCACTCTCAGTGACCTGGTGGGAGGGGTGCAGGCGGTGACCCTGGGTGACGAGGAGGCCCGGCGCCGGGGCACTCAGAAGACCGTACTGGAGCGGAAGGCCCCGCCCACCTTCGACATCGTGGTGGAGATTCAGGACTGGGAGCGGGTGGCCATCCATGATGAGGTGACGCAGGTGGTGGACGCCTGGCTGCGGGGCCATCCCCTGACAGCCGAGGTGCGCTGGGTGGAGCAGGACGGCCGCGTAGCCAGGTCTCGGCAGGTGACTTCGGCCCCTCCAGGCGTTGCCACGCTGGTCGGGGAGTCTCAGGAGGCCCTCCCCTCTACCGGCACCACCTCACCCCGGGTTTTCCTCTTCGGGATCAGCCGCCAGAAGGTCAGCGAGACCTCCCGCCGGAGCGGCATCACCGTGGAGCTGGCCAACGACCTGCAGGAGGCGGACCTGCTGCTGACTACCCGGCTGCACTACCGCCGCAACGCCCAGGCGGTGCGCACTGCTGAGGAGTTGGGCAAACCGGTCTACGTCCTGCGGAAGAACTCCCCTCCTCAGATTCAGCAGTTCCTCCGATCCCTCACCAAAAGGGAGGGCGGGGCCGACACCTTTCAGACCGCCCTGTCGGAGGCGCAGCAGGCGGCGGAGCGGGTACTCGGGGGCGAGCAGTCGTTGGTGGACCTGACCCCCCAGCAGGCCTACATCCGCCGGCTCCAGCACCTCATCGCCGAGCGGTATAACCTGGGCTCCACCAGCGTGGGAGAGGAGCCCCACCGGCACGTCGCCATCTTCCGGCCGTAGGGAAGTGGTTGTTGGGCATCTTCGTGGTCTTCGAGGGGGGAGAGGGGGTGGGCAAATCGACCCAGGCCCGTCTCCTTTATCGACGCCTGCTACGTGCGGGCTACCCCGCCATCTTCACCCACGAGCCGGGCGGCACACCCACGGGTGAGCGGGTACGCCGCTGGCTCAAGAGTGGTGCCCATCTCTCGCCCCTTGCGGAGCTTTTCCTCTTCGAGGCGGCCCGCGCCCAGCTAGCCTGCGAGGTCCTGCTACCCGCCCTGGAGCGTGGTGACTCGGTAGTCTGTGACCGGTTCACCGCCTCTACCCTGGCCTATCAGGGCTATGCCCGGGGACTGGACCTGGAGCTGGTCTACCGGTTGAACCGGGAGGCCAGTGGTGGCCGGGAGCCGGACATCTTCGTCTTGCTGGACCTACCTGTAGAGGTGGGCCTGGCCCGCAAGCCTCGTCACCAGGCGGACGCCTTCCAGCGGGAGAGCGTAGTGTTCCACCAGCGGGTGCGGCGGGCCTTTCTGGAGATGGCCCAGCGGGACCCCGAACGTTGGCTGGTGGTGGACGGCACCCGCCCCCGGCAGCAGATAGCCGATGAGGTGTGGGAGTGGGTGAAGGCTCTCCTGGAGAGCCAGGGCTAGGGCTCGCCAGGAGAAAACGTCGCCCCAGTCGGCAGGCCGGGGCGACGTGCGTTCTCGTTCTTGTGATGGGCCAGTCCTTGACGCATGGCTTGGCATGCTTTAGAATAGCCTTGACGCAGGCAGGTGAGCATGACCACAGCGGTACCTTTATACACCATCAACATCACCGAGAAGGCAGCGGAGAAGGCGAAGTATTTTGCCCAGAAGGAGGGCCTCACTGAGCCCTTTGGGCTCCGAGTTGGTGTTAAGGGGGGCGGCTGCTCCGGTTTGACCTACGTCCTGGACCTGATGCAGGAGCCGGGGCCCAACGACAAGGTGATTGAGGAGCACGGGGTCCGGCTCTTCGTGGACAAGAAGAGCTACGTCTTCCTGGCGGGCACCATCCTCGACTTCTCCGACGGCCTGAACGGCAAGGGCTTCGAGTTCCACAACCCCAACGCCAAGAAAACCTGCGGCTGCGGCGTTTCCTTCTCGGTTTAGCCTGCTTGTTGGGAATTTCACTATGCTGGCGCTGCCCCTGACCAACCGGGAGTAGCGCAGTTGCTTTCCGGGGTCTGAGTATGAGGGTTCAGCGGAGCCCCCTCCATGCTATTCAGGAAGAGCTCGGCGCCAGCTTTGAAGAGTGGTACGGCTGGGACCTTCCCGCCTGGTATGGGACGGGGGAGCAGGAATATGCCGCCATCCAGGGCGGTGCCGCTCTGGTCGACCGCTCGTACCTGGGGCGCCTCCAAGCTACCGGCAAGGATGTCCTGGACCTGCTCAACCGTCTCTCCACCAACCGGGTGGTGGACTTGCTATCCGGCGAGGCCGTACCCACGGTCCTGACTACGGAGCGGGGTCGCATCATTGACCTGGTCTCGGTGGCCAACCTGGGCGACTCCATCCTGGTGGTTACCAGCCCTCAGACCCGTGGGCAGGTCGCCCAGTGGATCGACCGGTACACCTTCCTGGAGGAGGTGGCGGTCGAGGACGTTACCCCCGATACCGCGCTGCTGACCCTTCTCGGCCCCGGTAGCCCAGAGCTGGTCCAGGGGGTGCTGGGTGCCGGTGCAGCAGCACTGGCCCCCTGGCGCAGCACCCCGGCGCTGCTGGACGGCCTCTCCCTCCAGGTGCTCCGAACCGACCCGCTGGGAGTCCTCGGCTATGACCTGCTGGTCGGTGCCGAGGAGGCAGAGAGGCTCTTCCGGCACCTGCTGGAGGCGGGGGAGCCCCTGGGCCTGAGGCCGGTGGGCATGGTTGCTCTGGAACTCCTCCGTCTGCGCCGGGGGTGGCCCGTCCACGGGAAGGAGCTGGGGGAGGCCTACAACCCTCTGGAGGCAGGGCTCAAAGGGGCTATTAGCTTCACCAAGGGCTGCTATATTGGTCAGGAGGTGGTTGCCCGGCTGGACACCTATCAGAAAGTCCAGCGGCAACTGGTGGTCCTGGCCTTCGATGGCAGCGCTGTTCAGGAGGGGGACCGTTTGCTCCAGGAGGACCGGGAGGCGGGCCGGGTGACCTCAGCAGCCCGGTACCAGGGACAGAGCATAGGTCTCGGCTACATCCGGCTTGGGGCAACTGCACTGGGGAATCGGCTGGCCGTCTCCGGCAGGGAGGGCACGACGGCGAAGGTGGTGGCCCTTGCCCAGCCCTTTGGTCCTGGTGAGGAGTAAGGGACGCCCAGGAGAAGGCTGCTCCTCCCCAGTCAAGTATGTTGACAATCCGCAAGGCCCAACCTACCATAAGGCTAGGTG
>JBHIBI010000053.1:0-8098 GCA_046758985.1 Dehalococcoidia bacterium | reverse complement strand
CTACCGTCGAAAGCCGCCGCATCTACCGAGGCAGTGTCGTGGGCCTGCGGGTGGATACGGTCAGGCTTTTCCATGGCGGCCTCGCCCAGCGGGAGATCGTGGAGCATGGCGACTCGGTGTGTATCGTGCCACTGGATGAGGAGGAGCGGGTCCTCCTGGTGCAACAGTACCGGAAGCCAGTGGGGGAGAGCCTGCTGGAGGTGCCCGCCGGTGGTGTGGAACAGGGGGAGAGCCTGGAGGAGTGCGCCCTCCGGGAGCTTCAGGAGGAGACGGGCTACACCGCGGAGTCGCTGCAGCATCTGGCCAGCTTCTGGATGACGCCGGGGTTTTGCACCGAACGGATGCACGCCTATCTAGCCATGGGCCTCAAGCCGGGGGGCCTGCAGCCGGAGCCGGACGAGGCGATCCAGATGGTACGGGTTCCCCTGGGCAGGGTGGCGGAGGAGATCCGCCAGGGCCACATCTGCGATGCCAAGAGCATCGCCTCCTTGCTGCTGGTGCTCCACACCGTCTCTCTCCGACCCCAGCGGCCAGGGTAGGCTCATTGCGAAATCCGTCACCCTTTGCTATAGTCTAGGAGAGGGAGTACGAGGATGCCGCCGTACAACCATGACGTGCTGGTGGTGGGCGCTGGCCTCGCCGGCATGCGCTCCGCCATTACGGCCCACCGGCAGGGGGCCGATGTAGCTATCATCTCCAAGGTCCATCCCGTCCGCAGTCACTCCAACGCTGCCCAGGGGGGCATCAACGCCGCCCTCACCGACCGGGGTGATAGCTGGGAGGAGCACGCCTTCGACACGGTGAAGGGCAGCGACTACCTGGGTGACCAGGATAGCATCGAAGCGCTGTGTCGAGAGGCCGGCTCGGAGGTCATTGTCCTGGAGCACATGGGGGTGATCTTCAACCGGGACGAGGAGGGTCGGCTGGGGACGCGGGCCTTCGGTGGGCAGAAGAGGGCCCGCACCTTTTTTGTGGCCGATATTACCGGCCAGGCGATGCTCCACGTCATGTACGAGCAACTCCTGCGGTACGGCATCCAGGAGTACCAGGAGTGGTTCGTCACTAGCCTCATGGTGGAGGACGGTCAGTGCTACGGCGTGGTGGCCCTGAATATCCACAGCGGCAAGCTCCAGGTCATCCGCAGCAAGACGGTGATCCTGTGCACCGGCGGGGTGGGCCGGGCCTTCGAGCCCAGCACCAACGCCATCATTGTGACGGGCGACGGTCTGTCCCTGGCCTACCGGGCAGGGGTGCCCCTGATGGACATGGAGATGGTCCAGTACCACCCCACCACCCTCAAGGGCAGTGGTGTGCTCATGACCGAGGGGGCCCGGGGCGAGGGGGCCTACCTGTTGAACAAGGATGGGGAGCGCTTCATGCAGAAGTACGCCCCCAATATGATGGAGCTAGCCTCCCGGGACGTGGTCTCCCGGGCGGAGCAGACGGAGATCAACGAAGGCCGGGACGTGGACGGCTGTGTCCTGTTGGACTGTCGCCACCTGGGGGAGAAGCTCATCCGAGAGAGGCTGTTCTACATCTACGATGCCGCCATGGATTTAGTGGGGATTGACATAACCGCAGAACCGGTCCCGGTGAAGCCGGGCATGCACTACATCATGGGCGGCATCAAGACCGACCTGGATGGCTCTACCTGGCTTCCCGACCAGAACCTGGGAACTAAAGGCCTCTATGCCGCGGGCGAGTGCGCCTGCGTGAGCCTCCACGGCGGCAACCGCCTGGGGGCCAACTCCCTGCTGGACACGGTCATCTTCGGCCGGCGGGCTGGCGAGCACGCCGCGGCCCTGGCCCAGGAGTTGCCGCTCAACCGGATCAACGCGGAGGCCTACCTGGCCCTGGAGGAGCAGCGGCTTCGCCAGCTCCTCGACCGGCAGGCCAACGGCGACTCGTGGAGCAAGATCCGCTGGGAGCTGGGCAACACCCTGGACCAGCACCTCAGCGTTTTCCGCACCCAGGAGGGTATGGAGACGGCCCTGCGCACGGTGCGCAAGCTCAAGGAGCGCTACGCCAGGGTGCCTGTTCAGGACAAGGGCCGGGTCTTCAATACCGACCTCATCTTCACCCTGGAGGTGGGCTACATGCTGGACTGTGCTGAGGTCGCCCTGGTGAGTGGCCTGGAGCGCAAGGAGAGCCGTGGCGCCCACTACCGTCTCGATTATCCCCGGCGAGACGACGAGAACTGGCTCAAGCACATCCTGGTAACGCCTGCTGAGGCAGAACCCCAGATCTCCTACCTGCCGGTGGTGATCACCCAGTGGCCACCCCAAGAGAGGACCTACTAAGGAACGGGCCATGCAAGCAACCATCAAGGTCCAGCGCTTCAACCCAGAGGCGGAGAAGTCCCAGCCCTACTGGCAGGAGTATCAGCTTGAAATAGAGGACTATGCCACCGTCCTGGATGCGCTGATCAAGACCCGCGAAGAGGTGGACGGTACCCTGGCCCTGCGCTGCTCCTGCCGCAGCGCCATCTGCGGCTCCTGCGCCATGCGCATCAACGGCCACGCAGCCCTGGCCTGCAAGACCAAGCTCGCGACCATGGCCCAGGATGGCCAGACTGTCACCGTGGAGCCCATGGGCAACCAGCCGCTGATCAAGGACCTGGTAGTAGAGTTGGCGCCCTTCTGGAACAAGGTGCGGGCCGTGGAGCCCTGGCTGCAGCCCCAGGGGCCCGAGCCCGAGGGCGAGTACCTCGCCTCCAATGAGGCGATGCTTGACCTGGCGGGTGTGATGAACTGCATCATGTGCGGTGCCTGTGTCTCCGACTGTACCGTTTTGGAGGTGGACCCCAACTTTCTCGGCCCTGCCGCCCTGGCCAAGGCCTACCGCTTTGTGGGCGACCCCAGGGACAGCCAGGACCAGGAGCGGCTCAAGGCCCTCAACGAGTACACCGGCATCTGGGACTGCACCCGCTGCTTCGAGTGTGTCCAGGTCTGTCCCAAGGGCGTGGCTCCCATGGAGCGCATCATGGCGCTCAGGGATAAGGCAATGGAGGCAGGCTACACCAAGAGCTACGGCGCCCGGCATGCTGAGGCCTTTGCGGAGATCGTCGAGCACAGCGGCCGGCTGGACGAGCTACGTATTCCCATCAAGACCTTTGGGATGCTGAACGTGCCCAAGATGCTGAACCTGATGCCTACAGGGCTGAGAGCCCTGGCCCGGGGCAAGATGCCCCCCATCATCCATAAGCCCATCCCAGGGGCGGAGAAGGTGCGGCGCATCTTCAAGAAGGTGGAGGAGGACCAGGCCAAGGGCTAGCGAAGTCGGCCCGAAGGGCAGTGACAGTCACCGGTCGCTGGTTCTTTGGAAGCTCGGCCAAGCGAGGAGGAGAGCGTGAAGTACGCCTTCTATCCGGGTTGTGTCTCCCGCGGAGGCTGCCCCGAGCTGTATCCCTCGTCGGTCATGGTGGCGGAGAAACTGGGTATCGAGCTGGAGGAGCTCAAGGGGGCCTCCTGCACCGGCGCGGGGGTGTTGCAGGAGAAGAACCGGCTCCTGGGGGATACCCTCAACGCTCGCACCTTCGCCATGGCCGAGCAGATGGGGCTGCCCATTATGACCATCTGTAGCACCTGCCAGGGGGTGATGGCCCAGGCCAACCGCGCCCTGCGCGACCCCGAGTACCGCACCAAGGTGAACGGCTATCTGGCCGAGGAAGGGCTGGAGTACAAGGGCACTACCGTGGTCAAGCACCTCCTGTGGATCATCGTAGAGGACCTGGGCATCGAGGCGCTGCAATCCTTTATCGTGCGGCCTCTGGAGGGGCTACGGGTAGCGCCCTTCTACGGTTGCTACATCGTCCGGCCCAGTGATACCCTGGACTTCGAGGGCCACCCGGAGCGCCAGACCTCCCTGGAGCGGGTTATCGAGGCCGTGGGTGCCCAGGTGGTGGACTTCGAGGGCAAGGCCCGCTGCTGCGGCTTCCCCATCCTCACCATCAACGAGACCAATTCCCTGGCCATGGTGGCCAAGCACACCAGCGATGCCAAGGGCATGGGCGCTGATGCCATGGTGACGCCATGCCCCCTCTGCCACCTGAACCTCGATGGTGCCCAGTCCAAGGCCGCAGGCCAGGCGGCCACCAGGATTGACCTCCCTATCCTGCACCTGCCCCAACTGCTGGGGCTGGCTATGGGTTTCACCCCCCGGCAGATGGGCCTTCAGCGGCACATTGTTACCACGGGCTCTGTCCGGGAAAAGGTGGGGCTGGCTACGTAAGGGTACCCCAGGCTGCGCTCTGCGAGGGGTGCGCACTGAAGCGTACCCCTTTCGTTTTGGTCTAGCCCTGTAGCTGCTCGACGACCCTGGTGAGGGCCTGGACCGTCTCCTCGATGTCCTGTGGCGTGTGGCACAGGCCCAGGTAGAACTTCTGCTCGCTCTTCAGCACGCCCTCCCGCAGCAGGAGGGTGTGGAAGCGCTTGGCCTGGGTCTTGTCGTGGGAGAGGGTGGAGCGGTAGTCGGTGATGGGGGTGTCGGTGAACAGCACGTCGAAACAGGGGTCCTCGCCCGAGACCTGGGCGGGCAGCTCCGCCTCCCGGAGAAGCCGCTCCAGGTTCTCCCTCAGCCGGCTGCCCATCTGGTGAATATGCTGGTAGACTCCCTCTTTTTTCAGCTCGCGCAGCGTCGCCAAGCCCGCGGCCGCCGCCACGGGGTTGCCGTTGAGGGTGCCGATCTGCGGGACGAAGCTGTCGGTCTCCTGGCTGGCGGGGTCGTAGGCCCGCAGCAGCTCGGCCCGGCCGCAGACCGCGCCCAGGGGGAAGCCACCGCCCACCGTCTTGCCCAGCGCTGCCAGGTCGGGGACCACGCCGTAGAACTCCTGGGCACCGCCGTAGGCCAGGCGGAAGCCTGTGACCACCTCATCGAAGACCAGGGGAATTCCGTAGTGGGTGGTAAGCTCCCGTAGTCCCTGAAGGAAGCCGGGTCTGGGGGCCAGCACCCTCTGGAGGGGCTCCACGATGACCGCTGCCAGCTCCTCGTGGTGCTGCTCGATAACGGCGGTGGTGGTCTCCAGGTCGTTGAAGGGGGCCACCAGCACCAGCTCCTGAATGGCCCTGGGAATTCCTGCCGAGGCAGGGACCGACTGGGGGAAGGGTGGGGGCTCCGGTGGGTTGACGCTCATGAGGGCGTAGTCGTGGGTGCCGTGGTAGCCGCCCTCGAACTTGAGGACCTTGTCCCGCCGGCGGTAGGCCCGAGCCACCCGCAGGCACTGAAAGGTGGCATCGGTGCCGCTGGTGGTGAAGCGCACCATCTCGGCGCAGGGCACCGCCTGAACGATCTCCTCAGCCAGCTCCACGGCGGTGTCGTTGGTGGCGAAGAAGGTGGAGCCCCGCTCCACGGTCTCCTGGACGGCCTGCACCACTGTGGGGTGGGCGTGTCCCAGGATCATGGGGCCGGAGCCCAGCAGGTAGTCGATGTACTGGTTGCCGCTCAGGTCGTAGACGCGGGAACCCTTGCCCCCACGGATCAGGAAGGCGTGCTCGGGGTCGGAGTAGACGTTGCCCAGGCTGCCACCGGGGAGGTACCGGGCTGCCTTCTCCAGGAGCCGCTGTTCCTCTTGGCTGCGCTGTGACATGGGCACCTCCTCCCGGGACGACTCGATGGGGGGCTAACCTCCCGCGGCCACTGAGCGATGCATCACCTCCACCAGCTCCCGGACTGCCGCCGCTGACTGCTCCAGGGCCTCCCGCTCCTCGGTGCTCAGCTCCACCTCGATGATCTCCTCGACGCCTTGAGCGCCCAGCTTCACCGGTACGCCCACGTAGAGCCCGCGGATGCCGTACTCCCCCTCCAGGAGGGCGCAGCAGGGGAGCATGCGTTTCTTGTCCAGCAGGATGGCCTGGGCCATCTGGAGGACGGCAGCGGAGGGGGCGTAGAAGGCGCTCCCCGTCTTGATGAGCTTGACGATCTCCGCGCCGCCGTCCCGGGTCCGCTGCACAATCTGCTCGATGCGCTCCCGGGGGAGGAGTTGGGTGATGGGGATGCCCCCTACGGCGGTGTGGTTGACCAGGGGGACCATGCTATCGCCGTGGCCCCCCAGCACGTAGGCCTGGACGTCCTCCACCGAGACCCCTAGCTCCTGGGCGATGAATGTGCGGAAGCGCGCCGTATCCAGAATGCCCGCCATGCCCACCACCCGGTTCTTAGGGAAGCCGCTGACCTCGTAGGCGTGCTGCGCCATGGCATCCAGGGGATTGGTGACCACCAACAGGATGGAGTCGGGGGAGCGACGGGCCACCTCCCGGGTCACCTCACCGACGATCCTCATGTTGGTGAGCAGCAGGTCGTCGCGGCTCATCCCTGGCTTGCGGGCCACCCCCGCAGTGATGATGACCAGGTCTGAGCCGGCGGTCTTATCATAGCTGTTGCTGCCGGTGACGCGGGCGTCGGAGCCCACCACGGGCCCCGACTCCAGTAGGTCCAGGGCCTTGCCCTGGGGTAGGTCGGGAATGACGTCCACCAGCACCACATCGGCGTAGCCTAGGTCGAACAGGCGTTGGGCTGTGGTGGCCCCTACGTTGCCCGCGCCAACCACCGTCACCTTCTTACGCATAGGCTTTGCTCTTCTCCACCTTCCGAATGATGGCATCGGCCATCTCCGAGGTGCCTACCGCCGTAGGGTCATCCCGCCGAGGCTTCAGGTCATAGGTGACGGACTTGCCCTCGGCGATGACGTCGGCCACGGCGCGCTCTACCCGGTCGGCGGCCCGCTGCTCGCCCAGGTGGCGCAGCATGAGCACGCCAGAGAGGATGACGGCGGTGGGATTCACCCGGTTCTGGCCAGCGTACTTGGGCGCGCTGCCGTGGATGGCCTCAAAGACGGCACCCTTTTCACCAAAGTTGGCACCGGGGGCAATGCCCAGGCCACCGGTGAGCCCGGCGCACAGGTCGGAGATGATGTCGCCGTAGAGGTTAGGCAGCACCAGCACATCGAACTCCTCGGGGCGCTGCACCAGTTGCATGGTCACAGCGTCCACCAGGCGCTCCTCATACTGAATATCGGGGTATTCCTGGGCCACCTCTTTGCCTACCTTGAAGAAGAGGCCATCGGTGAACTTCATGATGTTGGCCTTGGTGATGGCGGTGACCCTCTTGCGGCCGTTCTGGCGGGCATAGTCCAGGGCGAACTTGACGATGCGCCGGGTGCAGGTGACGGAGATGGCCTTGATGCTGAAGGCGGTGTCGTCCCGCACCGGGTCGCCCTTCTTGCGGATGAGCTGGATGAGCTCCGCCGCCTCGGGGGTGTTCAGGTCGAACTCAATGCCCGCGTACAGGTCCTCAGTGTTCTCCCGCACCACCACGATGTCCACGTCCTGGTAGCGGCTGCGGACACCGGGGTAGCTCTTGCAGGGGCGGAGGTTGGCGTAGAGGTCTAGGGCCTTGCGGATGGCGACGTTGACGCTGCGAAAGCCGGTGCCGATGGGGGTGGTGACGGGTCCCTTGAAGGCCACGCCCGTCCGCTGGATGGCCTCCAGGACACTGTCGGGCAGGGGGGTACCGTACTTCTGCATGGCCTCCTCCCCCACCAGGTGCACGTTCCAGTCGAACTGCACACCGGTAGCCTCCAGCACACGCTGGGCTGCCTCCATGATCTCCGGGCCGGTGCCGTCGCCGGGCAGCAGGATAACCTGGTATGCCATGGAGACCTCCTGAAGCTGGTGCGTGCGGGCTGGGTGGGCTACTTCAGAGGGAGCCCCCGCGGGCCAAGCCCATTATACCAGGCGCAACGATTTTCGGAAACGTGGGGGGGCGTGCTCCCTACAGTGGAATATTCCCGTGTTTCTTGGGGGGGAGGGTGTCCCGCTTGTTCTGGAGCATCTCCAGGGCCCGGATGAGCCGGGGCCGCGTCTCCCGGGGGTCGATCACGTCATCCAGGAAGCCGCGGGCGGCGGCCACGTAGGGGTTGGCGAACTTCTCCCGGAATTCCTCCAGCAACTGGGTCCGGGTGGCCTCCACGTCCTCCGCCTCGGCCAGCTGGGTGCGGTGGATGATATTCACCGCACCCTCGGGGCCCATGACGGCGATCTCCGCCGAGGGCCAGGCGTAGTTGATGTCGCCCCGCAGGTGCTTGCTGCCCATGACGATGTAG
>JBHIBI010000052.1:0-8117 GCA_046758985.1 Dehalococcoidia bacterium | reverse complement strand
CAATGAAAGATCCTCATCTCTTATAGCCTGGACTGCTACTGCAATTCGCCGTCCACATAGACCCTGCCGTTATCCACCGCTCTGATCTCCCCGCGGACTTCAGTATTGAAGAGATGGACTACCGCCTGGTCAAAGGTGATCACGTCATGGTCTATGACTGAATCATAGACCCACACCTGTACCTGCTCACTTGCGTGGATCACCTCCACACGGCTGTTACGGATAATCACTTTGGCCTCTCCCCAGGGCTCCATCTCTCCCAGCTCCGAATCCACTATGGTGAGCTCACCATTTCCCCCAGCGTTTGGATACCATTCACCAACGTAGGTGTTCACCAACCTCAGTACGGCCCCATCAGCCTCCCACGTCCGGTCTGCCACATATCCAGGTCTGAGGTCTCGTAGCTCTGCCACTGCCCCAGACCAGGTCCATCCCACACCAAAGAGAAAATTGATGGGGTCAGTGTCACGCACGGTCACGCGAGCGCCGGGAGCCAGTCCCATACTCCACTGGCGAAAGATAGTCTGCTCAGCTTGAATGGCGTAAGAGATACCGCTGTCTCCGGACGATGGGAAACCCCAGGCTTCGGTGAAACCCGATGGGAAGCTTGCATTAACGCGGCCCTCCGAGGGTATCAGCAGCTCGATCCACACGTTGCTGCGTCTGATGGTCATCCTTGCTGTGGCACCCTCATAAGGAGTCATACCTACCACACTATCCTCAATGAGCACCTGCGTATTTTCCTGGGCGGTGTACCAGGGGATATTGGGGTCGGGACTCCAGACGCTCTTTAGGGTGACCTGGGACCTGTCCATGAAATCTATGTTTAACCATGGTCCGCCAGAGTCGATGAAGACATTTTGCAGCTCAAAGGTGGCATTATTCTGTACTTTGATCCCATGTTGCCGGTTGTACTCCTGTGGTACCTCCAGGATGACGTTGATGGCCCGGAAGGTGGCACGGTCACGGACTACCAAGTTCCCCCTTAAGATAAAGCGGACGTCGGAGAGCTCGAACACCCTGTCCTCGCTCAGAACCAGGTCCCCCTCCTGGACGACGGTCTCCTGAACCTGGGGCTTGGGCCGCTCCTCTTCTTCCCAGGGCGAGGACTGGAGCACCGCTGAGAGATCCGGCACGGCGGTGGTGATGGGCACTTCGCCGACGCTGACGAGCCTTCCCGCTATCTGCCCGTCCTCGGTAGCGCGCCAGACGATGACAAACTCCTGGTCCACCACAGCCAGGTTGGGGGACTCTGCCCCTTCCGCCACCAGAAACTCGTCGGTCAGGGGGCGGAGATCAGGGTCCAGGGCTCTGGCGTACACATCTTTCTCCCCGCGGCGCACATCGGTCCAGGCGATGAGGATGATCCCCTCCTCGTTCACCGCTCCGTAATACCGCTCTTTGGTGGAGCGCCCCACCGCCAGTTCTAGTAGAGTATCCCCTTCATTGACCTGCACCGGCTGACTCAGGCCGTCGGGTATGACCTTCCGTGCCCACAGGGTGTTGTGCAGCTGTCCCATGATGGAGCCCTGCCCGGCTTCTTCACCGGGGCCTGCGACGTGGAAGAGGAAGTCCTCCCCCATACGCAGGAAGAGAGGTTCGGCCTGTTCTCCCTCCAGGCTGAACAGGTCCTTCTCACCGAAGTACTCGTACTCAATGACCGGATAGATGACGGCCCACTCCTGGGGGGCGAGGTTCAGCACGGAGGGAATGAAGGCATCCACCCGCTGGTGGGGATGGCACGCTGGCACGGTGTGGTCCAGACGAAACTCCTCCTCAACAGGCACTCCATCTTTGAAGAAGCGGCCATTGATGGTAAAGGAATTCTCCGGCCTCTCCTCCATCCCCCCATCCGATGGCACCAACAGGGCCCCATCCTTCCAGAGCACCAAGCCATTGCCATCGCCGTCGAAGGCCACGGTGGGAAGGTAGACCTGCGTGCCTTCGGCCTGAATACGCTCCAGCCGCTGTTCCGATGATTCCTCGCCCTCCTGCTCAGGGGAGAGGGCAGGGCAAGCCTCTCCTCCAGAGCCCTGAAAGCTCCAGGGGTAATCCTTGTCAACCCGAAAGTCCTCAGCCTGCGGCTGACCCTCCTCGGTGAAGAGGCTCGCGTAGACATCGGGAGCTTTTCCGTTCTGGGCGTCGGCCCACACTACGACAAACCCATCACTGTAGGGTCGTGCCTCAGACTCGAAGCTACCGCCCCATCGTCGCCCCGAGCCGACTTCCCGTTCCTCGCATTGGCTTTGAATCAACGCTTCCTCTTCAGGGGTTGGCCCCGGGCCAGTGATATGAATCTCTTCAGCACGCCTCTCCCTAAACAACGTGACCAAACAGTCAAGAAATGGGCCCTCGCGGCTAACCCGAAATGCCTCGCCCATGGGCACTCCATCAGATGTAAAGATGCGAGCGCGAACCGCGCCCGCGTGTTCGTTCTCTCGCTCATGGTCCCAGGCCACGACGAACCTCGTGCCCTGGTCGAAGAAGGCGACTGAGGGATTCTCCACATCGCCCTGCACCACATCCAACTCGTGCACCTGACGGCCCTCCGCGAGATCGAGCACTCGACCTGCAATCCCTGGCTCCGTCTCCCAGACCACGACCATGCGGTCACCCCAGGTCTCCACCCAGGGGTTCGCGTTGTCCCCTACGACACTGAGGGCAAAGGAGGGAGATAAGGTCGGAGCCATACGGGTGGGAGAGGGCTCGGGTGTGGGCGTGGGTGTCACCATTGGCGGTGAGGTGGGCGTTGGTACAGAGGTTGGGGTAGACGCAGGGGTGGGCGTGGGCGACGGCGGAGGAGTTGGCAGCGGGGCCAGGGTTGGCGTGGGTGTGGGGAGCGACGGCGGTGTCGCCGTGGCTGTTGGCGTCGGTGTAGTAGAAGGTGTGGCTTCAGGCTGGGCACAGGCAACGAGCAGTAATGTGCCTAAGACAACGACGAAAGGCCAACGTCGGTCTCTTCGCATGGCACTCGTTATCATCATGGGGGCGTCTGTATCACAAGGGGAAACCTCGAATTGCACCGCTGTGCGCTAGGTGAACTTTAGGCTTCAGTACCCCTGAGGATCCCATCATGGGGGCAGGAAGAGCAATGAGTCTAGCTCTCACTTGACCACGACGCCCTTGTAAACTCCAGCCCCGCGCACTGCGACGTAAAGCACTCCCCTGGCAGTGTCCAGTATCAGGTCGCCAATCGGCAAAAGGGGCAGGCCTTGATTCAAGCTGACCCAACTCTCGCCCCCGTCGGTGGTGCGGAACACGCCAGCCCACTCGGTCGTGATGTACCAAGTCCCCGGCGCCGTAGGGTCGGGGACGATGGCGTTGATCAGGATAGCCGGGGCCTCGCCTACAAGCATCCACTCTTCCCCGCCGTTTGTCGTGACGAACAGGCCCCTGTCTGTACCAGCGTACAACGTCTGAGGATCAAAGGGGTCCAGTGCCAGAGTGGCCACATTGGACGTCGTCAGGCCCTGGTTGATCGGCGTCCACGACTCCCCACCATCGGTGGACTTGTAGATGCCGATGCCTGATCCCCTGGTATGGGACAGGCCCTCTCGGTAGGTGGCAACGTAGACCGTGTCGGTGCTAGTGGGGTCGATGGCGATGACGTAGACGCTGGTGGCTGCCATGGGGAAACCGTTGTTGATTTCGGTCCAGGATGCTCCACCGTCCGTTGTCTTGTAGATGGTAGCGTAGGGGGCCGAGTATTCGCCTACCCCTCCCACTGAACCGACATACGCTACGTCCGGGTTCACGGGGTCCACCGCCAGACCGTGTAAGTGATAATAGCCCGTATCAGGCACATGGCGCCACGTGCTCCCCCCATCAAGACTCCGGTGTAGGCCGTCGTGGTGAGTCACATAGAGCACCTCCGGCTGCAAGGGGACACTAGCAATTTCCATGACGTAGTGAAAGTGCTCGGGGGCCAAGACCCAGGTCGAGCCGGCGTCGGTCGTCTGGAAGATCCCGCGCATACAGAAGGTGCCTGCGTAGAGCCGATCGGAGTCTGTCGGAGAGACGGCCAGTTGCCAGGCATCGAGGTCCGCCAGACCATCGTTGGACCAAGACCACGTCGCGCCGCCGTCGGTGCTTAAGACCACCCCACCTTCGACGCCAGCGTAGACCACATCGGCGTCGGCTGGGGAGACAGCCAGGGCCGGAAGCCAGTCGAACACGCTGGCATCATATCCGGTAGGGGACCAGCTTTCACCACCGTCGTTGCTCCGGAGGACTCCATCTGCCCCACTGACATAGAGCACGGCGGGGCCCGTGGTGGCGATGGCCAAGTACAACGCTGGAGGGGATGACGCTAGGGGAGTCCAGGTCACCCCGCCGTCAGCCGTCCGGTAGATGGTATCCCCATCGGCGGCGTAGAGCCTGTCCGGATCAGTGGGGTCCATGACCAGCGACTGGTCAGTGGGGGAGATGGACAGGACCCGGCTCCAGCTCACGCCGCCATTGGCGCTGGTGTAGATGCCAGCATCCTGCACGGCGGCGAATAGCTTATCTGAATCGGTCGGGTCGATCAGCAGCGTGCGCACATTGAGGGCTGCCTGCAGGACGCCAACCGCGTTCCAGTCCTGGCCGCCGTTACCGGTCTTATAGACGGTCCCCGTGTCGTCGCCGGCGTACACGATGTCGGGGTCGGCCTCGTAGATAGCGATGGCCTGGACGCCCATCGTATCACCGCTGCCGATGCTCTGGCCGACGAGGGTATCCCCACCGTTGTCGGAGCGGTGAACAACCCCGTTGCTGACATAGATGATGTCTGGGTTGGTGGGATGAACGGCGATGGGGGCAAAGATGTGGGCCCCTAGCTGGGCCTTCGGCGTCCATGTGCGTCCCCCATCCTCGGAGCGGAAGGCGTTGTTCATGCGCGTCGCCAGGTAGATGATATCCGGATCGGAGGCGGCAACGGAGATGGCCCACACGCCCCCCGCTGGCATGGGCGCCGTCGGGGACCAGGTGACGGCGTCGCTGGAGGGGATGTCCAACCAGATGGCGACGTCGTCCAGGTGGAGGTGGCCCCAGGTCGAAAAGGCAATCCGCCCGGACAGGATGGGATCGTCCGTGTCCTGATAGCTCAGGACCGGCGCTCCATCGAGGGTGATGGTGATGGCCCCGCCCTCTGCGGTGACGGCCAGGGTGTACCACTGACCATAGTTCAGGTCCGGCTCCGCGCTGGTCAGGTCCCAGTTTTCGTCATTGCGCTCCTTACCCAGCCCTATATGCTGCGATCCCAAGGTGACGTTGTAGAAGCCACGGTTTCCATCCCCCTCGTAGTACCGAAATTGGAGGTTGGCACCGCCCTCCAGAAGCTCGACCTGGGCCTGGAGGGTGAAATCGCCGAAGGTGCGGTCCCCCACCTCAGCCCATGCCGAGCTGTCAGGTGACACCTGGCTGTTCAGAACCAGGTCGCCGCCATCCTCCTCGAAGGACCACGGGGAGTCCGTCACCCATTCGCTGTCCTCGAGGGACCAGGCGAGTTCGACATTCCAGCCGTCCAGGACCCCGTCCTCGAAGTCGTCCTGGAAGATGACGGTGATGGAGTCAGAGTCAAGTCCTGGAGGGGGAGAGGTCGGCACAGGCGTAGGGCTAGGTGTAGGCGCCAGGGTGGGCGACGGTGCTGGAACAAGCGTTGGTGTTGGAGATGGGGTGGACACGGGGGTTGTGGCGGGTAGGGGCCGAGGTGTAGGAGTGGTTGGTGGTGTGGCTGTAGGAGTCGGGGTTAGTGTTGGGACGCCCGGGAGCGCAGAGGTCGCCGTCGGAGTGGGCAGTGCCGGAGCAGTAGGCGTTGCTGTGGGCTCCAGTGTAGTGCACGCAGCGGCCAAGGCCAGAAGTGCCAACAGAATGCCTAGGAAACTCCAGCGTCTCACTATCTCTCCCTGGGCTGAATGCTCAGCACCCACCTACGTGCTCCAGTGTAACAAATCTTTGCTGACCCACCATTGGCGATTCGTACTGGCGGTGACGAAAGTGCTAAATGTGCCCCTAGGGAAAGTGCACCTGGGTGGCGGGAGCGCATTGGCGAGGACCTATCCCGCGCCAGCGCATCGATTACCTCGCTGGGACTAACCCGTTAAGGGGGCCTTCCGCCACACGACATCAACCCGAAATCACACTTCTGTGGGATGGTTGGAGACTCCTCTCTGGGATACCCTGTGACATAGCGAAGAACCTGGAGAGAAGATGCATTCGCCCAGAGTCCCGTTGAAGAAGCGGAGGCTGAGCCTCTTTCGGGTACTTGTCCTGTTGGTGGGCCTCGCGCTGCCGATACTTATTGCCGTGACCATGAACAACACCAGGGCCAACACCCGGGAGGTCGAGCTGCGCCATGTGCAGGTAGCCGTCCAGACCATGATGGCGCACAACGGCATCACCTCCTTACCTCATCCCGTGACAGTGCCCACCAATGATATGAGTGCCTTTCCCGACATGCTCACCTCACCCAAGGAGAAGGGACTGCTTGAAGCCGACAAGCCAGGGTACGTGCTCTACGGTCACGACCTGGTCCGCGACGGGGGCTCCGAGGCCCTCTATTCCTACGTCAACTTCGCAACAACGCAGTGGTATTACGCCGTTGTCAGCGACGGGACGGTGTTTCAAAGCAGCCCTCAGTAGCCCAGGCAAGCTCCCGATGGCCCGTTGCATCCCGTGCCGACCGGAACAGTTGAGACCGGAGCACCGTCTGTCGGCCTACCTCCAGAGCCGACTGGAGGCCTTCTTGACAGCCGACCGAGGCCGGTTGGATGTGGCGGCGGTCATCTTTGGTGGGCAACGTCGCATTTGCGGCTCCTGGCCTTTCGACAAATTCCTAATCGCGTGGGGAGAGCGGGGGGAGTCGAACTACATGCCACCGAAAATTCGGTGTGGTGGAGACGGGGGGGCCCAACTACACGCCACCGAATTTGTTCTGGAGTTGTTACGAGAGTGGCGGGCCTTGGCTATTCTCAGAGTATAGCTGGTCTTCAATTGTAGGGTGTCTTGTGTAGGCGAACTCTCCGGAGCGTTGCTGCAGCTTCAGACCCTACTGCGAAGGAAGTCATCCACGATCTCATCCACCACTGCCTGGTCCACTTGGGCAAAATCGAAGAGCACGAAAAGGCCGCCTGCCACTCCGCCGACGAGGCCCTTGAGGTTGCTGGCCACGTAGTCCTGTGTTAACTCCTGCATCCATGTGGCCGCTGTGGATCGGCAGATCCTGCCGCGCCTTACGAACCGACGGGCAGTGCTGACATAAAACTCCCGACCTTCAAGCCCTTGGTGGTTGACCGTAAGGGCATATGGTTCATCCGGCGGGATCCCAAGCTCGCGATAGAGCATGGCGCTGTGGAGGATAACCTCCGCTATGCGCCAGATGCGAATGTCAAACCAGACAGACCGCTCTGGGTGACCTTCACTGCTGCTGAAGGATGGGCCCTCGAAATCTTCCTCAAACAATCGTGAAACGTAGTAGCTCCCGTCCTTTCGTAGGAACCAGAAGTCCTCTGTCTGGCCTGAGCCATAGCGCCCCAACCGGGCCTCAATGCCATCGGGCGTTGGCACTGGCGTGAGCCCGGATCTCTGGAGCACCAAGCCGATGGGCCACCCAGTGTTCCGTAGCTCGGCGCGTTGGGCGGCTGCCAGGAGCTCGTGCTGGCTCCATCCACGTCCCCCGGGCTGTACCAAGCGCTGGCCCGACTCGATGTAGCCTGCATCCTGAGCCTGGGTCATACGCTCTCACCTTCCCCGGTACCCTTAAACGCACGGTCCCGCATCTCCTCCATCCACCCTGAAAGCTCTTCTGCGGCGGACGATGATGGCTGTGCCGGCGAGGTCATACGCTCAAAAAGCTCGCGGAACTCGGTGAGGAACTCATCCCTGCGGAGCCTGACGCAGCGGTTAATCAGGTCCTCCCAGTCCTGCGGTGTTGAGACCGGAGCGGTCTCCGCCCCTGGCCTTCTGATGTACACCGCTCCCTGACGCAGAATCTGCTCGCGTGTATCGGAGGCGGCCCTGTCACTCCGGCTGATACACGGCAGGCGCTCAAACCCCTCCACCTGGATGATAGGGTATCTCAGGCCGGTGTCGGGGTGAACCTCGAAATACACGGTCACCCGGACCCGCTGGCCCCGCGC
>JBHIBI010000051.1:0-8310 GCA_046758985.1 Dehalococcoidia bacterium | reverse complement strand
CGGTGCTACCATCGGAGAAGGTACCTGTGGCTGTAAATTGCTGCGTAGAACCCTCGACTATACTGGCTGTGGTTGGTGCTACGGCGATAGATACCAGCGTCGGCGGCGGCGGTGGCGGCGCGCCAACGGCGGCCTGGGCGTCCACCAGCCCGTACCCCTGCTCGACAGGGTCCAGCCCGATGTTCTCCGCCGTCGTCTGGAGGACCTGCCTCACGCCGACGTTGGTCTGCCCGCCCAGGGCAAAGACCAGGGCGGCGGCACCCGAAACGTGGGGAGCGGCCATGGAGGTGCCGCTCAACACGGCGTAGCTACCCCCGGCATAGGTAGAGGTAATACTCTGTCCGGGAGCCGCCAGCTCTACCTCGGGGCCGATGCTGCTGAACCCGGCTAGCCCATCGCCGATGGTTGTCGCCGAGACGGCGATGACGCTGGCGAAGGCGGCCGGATAGATGACCGGTTCGTCAGGGTCGTTGCCCGCGGCACCGACCACCAGGGTCCCCTGGGCGTAGGCGTTGTCTACGGCCATCTGCAAGCTCAGAGAGGGGCAGGCGCAGCCTAGGCTCAGGTTGATGACCTCGGCGTCGTCGACGTTGCCCAGGACGCCATCGGGTCCCCTCACCGCCCAATCAATGCCGGCGATCACGTCGCTCAGCCAGCCGCTCCCCCGCCGATTGAGCACCTTGACTGCGTAGAGGGAGGCGTCGGGTGCCACGCCGACCACGCCGGTGCCGTTGTCGTCAGCGGCGACAGTGCCGGCTACGTGGGTGCCGTGGCCGTTGTCATCGTTCCCGGTCCGCGCTGGGTTCACAAAGTTTACATCCCCGGCGATGTTGACCGCCAGGTCGGGGTGGTTCAGGTCAATCCCCGTGTCCACGACGGCCACCTGCGCCCCCAATCCTTTGCTGGTGGGCCAGGCCAGATCAGCGTCAATGCGGTCCACGCCCCACGGTAAGGTATCCTGAACGGCGTCGACCAAGATATCGGGTTCGATGTAAGCGACCTCGGGATCCTCCTCCAGTTTGGCGATCCTGTGAGCAGGCACCGTGGCGGCGATGACCGGCACCAGATTGTAAGAATGCTCGACCTCGCCATCGAGGGAGTTGATCATGTCCTCGTCGTCCTCGTCCGGCTCCGCTAGGAACCCGATGAGCACCCTGACCTTATCCGGCGGCTGGGAACCCGCAGTAGCGGGAAATAACCCAGCGAGCAGGGCAAAAGCCAACAGCAGCTTCGTTGCTAGAGAAAAACCCCTCTTCATCGCATGCTCCCTATTGTCTGCCTTTGTGTGCTATTGTGGTGCCTTTCGTGGATGCTTGTCAAGGTTTTATCCGGAGTTCCCCATAGCAAACTGGCGTGCCCAGAGTAAGTGCCCATGCCTCACTTTTCTAGGGCGGTGCTGGTAGATAGTCTCTGCTTGCCGGTTTCGTCAGTTCTCGTCTCTGTGGCATAATACCCCTACAGCCTGTTTCGTCGGCGGGGCCCTGTGCCAGGGAGGAGACCTTAGCCTGGGGGGAGATGAAGGCCGAGGTGCCGAGCGGCTCCGCGAGGGAGAAGCGGTGCGGTGAGCGCCTGGAGCTGTATAATGACTTCTGAGTCTTTCGGGGCTCCCCCCGGTCCCGCCGCTTCACCTACGCTGTGTCCGTGCTTCCAGCCCTGGCTGCGCTGGTCTTCCATGCCGCCAATGGCCGACCCTGGCAATGGAACGGCGACCACTCCGTCCCCCAGGTCATCGGCGAGTCTGCCCCAGGGGTCGTGTTAGAAAGGAGCTAGAAGGTGGCCAAGGCCCGGGTCTCACAGGTATTGCCGGTGCCCCGCAAGGAGCTCTTCGACCTGTGGACCGACTACGGCAGTGAGCGGCGGCGGGAGGTCTTCGGGGGCTCGGTGAAGGTCCAGCGGGTGCTCCAGCGGGAAGGGAATACGGTGCTGGTGGAGAACGAGATGGAGGCCCAGGACCGGGAGTACCGGGACCAGCGGCGCTATACCCACCAGCCCTACGAGCGCATTGTGGAGGAGTTTGCGCACTCCGAGGTGCTCCAGGGGATGGTGACTCACCTCTTCGAGGAGGTGGCCGAGGGTACCCGGGTCACTCTCATCTACGACCTGAAACCCAAGAGCTGGCGGGGGAGGCTCCTGTCACCCCTGCTGGGCCGCTTCCTGCGGGGGATAGGAGATGCTTTGCTCTACAATGTGGAGCGGTACTTCCATCCGGAGGAGGAGGACGGCGAGGGCCAGACTGGGTGAGGGGATGCCTCGCTGGTGGGTAGGGGCTTGGCTCCTGGCGGTGCTGGCAGGCCTCTTTCCCGGGGTAGCCTGCGCCGGTGGGAGCGAACAGGAGCTGACCGTGTTTGCTGCCTCCTCATTGACTAACGCCTTCCAGGAGGTGGGGGAGGCCTTCGAGGTAGAGCACCCCGGCGTGCAAGTAGTGTTCAACTTCGCTGGGTCGTCCACCCTGCGGGCTCAACTGGAGCAGGGCGCTCGGGCCGACGTTTTCGCCCCGGCGGACCAGCGGCAGATGGAGCTGGCCCGGCAGGCTGGCCGGGTCCTGGGCCAGCCCCAGCCCTTCGCCACCAACCGTCTAGTGGTCATCACCTCCCTCAAGGGTGGGGGGGTACGGAGCCTGGCCGACCTGGCGCTGCCCGGGGTGAAGGTGGTGCTGGCGCTGCCAGAGGTGCCCGCAGGGCGCTATGCCAGGGAGGTTCTGGCCCGGCTGGCAGCCTCGCCGGAGCTTCCCGACGACTTTGCGGCGCGGGTGTTGGGCAACGTGGTGTCCGAGGAGATCAATGTGCGGCAGGTGTTCACCAAGGTGGCCCTGGGTGAGGCCGATGCGGGCATCGTGTACGCTACCGACATCACACCCCAGGTGGAGGGGCAGGTGCGGGCCCTCGCCATCCCCGAGGCCTACAACGTGACCGCCCTCTATCCGGTGGCCACGGTGCGGGAGCGGGGGGGCTCTGCCACGGCGGAGGCCTTCGTCGCCTTCCTGCGCTCCCCGGCGGGGCAGGCGGTGCTCCAGCGCCACGGCTTTGGAGAGGCGCCCTGATGCGACCGGCGGGACGGGGGCCTTCGCCCTGGCTGGCAGCAGGCCTGCTGCCCACGGCGCTGTATGTGCTCTTCATCGGGGTGCCCTTTGTGGCCCTCTTCGTCCGGGCGGTGGCAGAGGGGGGGCTGGGGGCTCAGCTTGGCGACCCCTTTGTGCTCCAGGCGCTGCGGCTCTCCCTGCTGACCAGCGCCGTGGCCGTGGGGGTGGTCATCCTGTTGGGCACCCCCTTCGCCTACCTGCTGGCCCGCAGCGACTTCCCCGGACGACGGCTCCTGGACGCCACCATCGAGCTGCCCCTGGTGCTGCCGCCGGTGGTGGCTGGTGTGGCGCTGCTCATGGCCTTTGGGCGGCAGGGCCTCCTGGGCCAGTGGCTGGAGGGGATCGGCATCAGCCTGCCCTTCACCTCGGCGGCGGTGGTGCTGGCCCAGATCTTTGTGGCGGCCCCCTTCTACCTGCGGGCCGCCCGGCTGGGCTTCCAGAACGTGGACGTCTCTCTGGAACACATCGCGCAGACCCTGGGGGAGCCACCGTGGCGCACCTTCTTCCGGGTCTCCCTGCCCCTGGCCGCTCCCTCGCTGCTGGGTGGAGTGGTGCTCTGCTGGGCCCGGGCCCTGTCGGAGTTTGGGGCCACTATCATGTTCGCGGGCAATCTGACGGGCCGGACCCAGACCATGCCCCTGGCCATCCTCACGGCCATGGAACGAGACCTGGGGGAGTCCCTGGCCCTGTCGGTGCTGCTGGCCCTGCTGGCCATGGGCATTCTGCTGGCCCTGGCGCTGCTCCCAGGCCTGCGCCTGCGGCGGGAGGCACCGTGAGTAGCCGGGGCTGGGCCGAGCTCCCTCTGGGGGGCTTTTACCTGTCGGTGCGCTGGGAGGTAGAGGCGGGTGAAGTGCTGGCGCTCTTTGGGCCCTCGGGCGCTGGCAAGAGCCTGGTGCTGGCGATGATAGCCGGGCTGGTGCGTCCGCAGCGGGGCCAGGTGGAGGTGGATGGCGAGGCGGTGCTGGACACGGAGCGGGGCATCTGGGTGCCCCCTCACCTGCGGCGGGTGGGCTACGTGCCCCAGCACTACGGCCTGTTCCCCCACCTTTCCGTGGAGGGGAACGTGGCCTTCGGGCTGGCGCGCTGGCCCCGGGAACAGGCGGAACAGCGGGTCACCCAGCTCCTGCACGCCTTCGAGCTGGAAGCCCTCTCCCGGCGGAGGCCCCAGTCCCTCAGCGGCGGCGAGCAACAGCGGGTGGCCCTGGCCAGGGCCATGGCGCCTGGGCCCCGGCTCCTGCTGCTGGACGAGCCCTTCTCTGCCCTGGACGCGGAGCTACGGCGGCGGCTGCGGCGGGAGCTGCGGGCTCGCCTCCAGGGGTGGCAGCTCCCCGTGGTGCTGGTAGCCCATGACCAGGAGGATGTGCTGGCCCTGGCCCACCGGGTGGTCGTCCTGGATGGGGGCCGGGTGGTGGCTGAGGGGGTTCCCCTGGAGGTGCTGGGTCGGCCCTCGGCGCCCACGGTGGCGCGGCTGGTGGGGGTGGAGAACGTGCTGGAGGCCGAGGTCGTGGAGCACCACCCCGTCGAGGGCACCATGACCTGCCGCGTGGGTGAGACGTGCCTGGAGGTCCCGTCGGCAGCCGTGAGGCCAGGAGAACGAGTGCTGCTGGGACTGCGGGCTACCGACGTCCTGGTGGCGGTGCAGCGGCCCCAGGGCATCTCCGCCCGCAACGTCCTGCCCGGCTCCGTTCAGGACCTGGTGGCGGTGGGGCACGACCTGGAGGTGGTCATCGACTGCGGCGGCGTGACCCTGCGGGCGCGGCTCACCCCGGGAGCCGTGACGGAGCTGGGGCTGGCCCCGGGCTCCTCCGCCTGGGCTATCCTCAAGGCCACCGCCTTCTCCATCGTGGAGCCGGAGCTACCGGAGGCGAGGGACTAGCTGATGCCCAGCTCCTCCCGCACCTGGCGGACGGCCTCCACCATGTTCCGTAGCTTACCCACGGCCTCCTCCTCGGTGCGGGTCTTCAGGCCGCAGTCCGGGTTAATGTACAGGCGCTCCGGCGGCAGGAGCTCCAGCCCCCGCTTGATGCCCGCCACGATCTCCTCCACCGTCTCCACCCGGTGGTTATGTACGTCCACCACTCCCATGGAGAGGGCCTTCTCCTCGGGCAGGGGTTGCTGACGGAACATCTCCAGCAGGTCGTAGTTACTGTTGGCCATCTCCAGGTCCAGCATGTCCACCGGCAGGCGCACCAGTTGGTCGAACACAGCGGCGAAGTCCCCGTAACACACGTGGGTGATGGTGAAGGCCTCCAGGTCCCGGGTGACGATACCCAGGGCTCGGGAGGCCAGCTCCATCTCCTCGGGGCGGGTGGAGACGGCGGGCTCGTCGATCTGGATGTACTTGGCGCCGGCCCTGACCAGGTCCAGGGCCTCCTCGTGGACGGCCCTGGCCAGGTCCAGCACGAAGACCTCCCGAGTGTCGTAGTACTCGTTGAAGGACCAGTCGGCCATGGTGTAAGGGCCGGTGAGCATCCCCTTGACGGGCCTGTCGGTGAGGCTCTGGGCGTACTGCCACCACTCGACGGTGACGGCGCTCTTTCGCCCCACAGGAGCCACCGCGATGGGCTTGCGGTAGTAGCGGTTGCCGTAGGAGCGGACCAGGCCGCTGATGGCGAAGCCCTCCATGTGTTCCGAGAAGTAGGTCACCATATCGCCCCGGTACATCTCGCCGTCCACCAGGATGTCCATGCCCAGCTCCTCCTGCACCTGGGTCCAGTGGGCGACGGCCTTCCTCTCCAGTTGGCGTAGCTCCTCCTCACTCCCCTGCCCGTGGGCGAGCCGGTTCCGGGCCTGGAGCAGCTCCTCGGGCTTGGGATAGCTCCCCACAGCGGTGGTAAGCAGTCCGCGAGGCATCACAGGACCTCCTGGGCCTTACTGACCCCCTCCACCATCCGGGCCAGCTTGGCCTGGGCGTTCAGCCGGGGGAGGAACTCCAGGCCGCAACTGGGGTTCACGTAGAGCCGGTCCAGAGGGACGAAGGGGGCGATTTGCTCGATGCTCTTCATCAGCTCCGGCACCGACTCCAACCGAGTGTTGCGGGCGTCCACGATGCCCGCCGCCAGGTGTCTCACCGTAGGGAAGCCCTCGATGAGCTGGTAGTTGGCCGGGCCCATGACGAAGTCTAGGCCGATGACCTGGAAGGGGAGCTGGAAGAGCTGAGGCACCAGACCGGAGGCGTCCTTAAAGTAGGTGTAGAGGGCAGTGGTGATGGTGAGCTCTTTCGTCAGGATGGTGGCGGCCTCTTCCAGGAGGGGGAAGTCCTCCTTCCATTTGAGGATGGCGGGTTCGTCAAACTGGACGATCTCGGCCCCCGCCTCCTGGAGGGCCAGGGCCTCCCGGTTCAGCACTCGGGCCAGCTCCCGCACCAGGGAGGGGAGGTCGGCAGCGCCGGCCTGGGACAGCCGCGCCAGGGTGTAGGGCCCGGTGATGACCGGCTTCACTGGCCTGGGGCTGTGGGCCTTGGCGAACAGGAAGTCCTTCACCGTGATGGGGCCCTGCCACTCCAGTTGGCCGTCCACCACGGGCTGCCGGAAGTAGGTGTTGGTGTCGAAGTAGCGGGTCAGGCCGTCGATGGAGAAGCCCCGGACGCGGCGGGCGAAGTAGGTCTGGCCGTCCTCCCAGCGGATCTGGCCGTCGGTGACCAGGTCTACGCCCGCCTCCGCCTGCTCCTCCAGGACCTCCTTGGTCACCTCGTCCATGACTTGCTCCAGCTCCTCCTGGGTGATCTGGCCCGTCTCGAAGCGGGCCCAGGCGGTGCGCAGGCTGGAGGCCTTGGAGCGGGGTGACACCTTGGGGTAGTTCCCTACGACGGTGGTGATCAACAGCGGTCCTCTCTCTAGGCTGGCGTGGGTGTGCTACGCACGATTGTACCCCATGGCCCGTGGAGGCGCAATCCACTGGTACGGCACCGGGGCTCCCTTTGGTATAATTGGGCTTAAGGCAAGACAGCCTTCAACCATAGGGAGGGATGTTGATGGGGCGGTGGTGGCGAAGGGTGGCGCTGGTCCTGGGCCTGCTGCTCCTGGTCCTGGTGCTCTTTCTGTGGCTCACCCCACCTGGCCGGACTGCCTACAAAACGGCGCTGTTCGTTCCCCAGGTCGTTCCCGGCATCCCGCTGAAACCACAGAAGTGGGCCGGGCCGGAGGTGGTGCGAGAGGACGTCCGCATCCCCCTCCGCTCGGGGGAAGCAGCGGGGAACCTCTATCGCATCCCCGATGACCGGCAACACCCGGCGGTGCTCCTGTTCCTAGGCGTGGCCCCCGCTGGGCAGGACGACGAGCGGGTGGTGAACCTGGGCGAGGCCCTGGCCCGCAGCGGGATGACAACCCTGGTGGTCTGGTCCCAGCCCATGATCGAGAAGCGGCTGGACGAGGAGGCCATCCCCTTGCTGGTGGACGCCTTCCAGTACCTCCAGGGCCGGGACGATGTGGACGCCCAGCGGGTAGGCATGAGCGGCTTCTGTGTGGGCGGCAGCTTCTCCCTCCTGGCGGCCGCCGACCCGGAGATACGGGACGAGGTGGCCTTTGTGAACTTCTTCGGCGGCTATTACGATATGCGGGACCTCCTGGTCCAGGTAGCCAGCCGGGCCCGCTTCTACGATGGGGACCAGCGGCCCTGGCAGCCCGACTCCCTGACCGTGGAGGTGTTCACCACCCACCTCATCGAAGGGCTCCAGAGCTCCCAGGAGCGGGAGCTGCTGGAGGGCCTCTTCCTCCGTGGTGAGGAGGAGCCTCCGGGGTTGCTGGAGCGGCTCTCGCCCCACGGACGGGTGGTGTACCGGCTGTTGAAGGGGGTCTCCCTGGAGGAAGCACGGCGGCTGGTGGGCCAGCTCCCTGCCGAGGTGCAGGAGACCCTATCGCGGCTCTCCCCCAGGCCCGTGATCGATCAGGTGGAGGCGCAGGTGCTCATCATGCACGACCGGGAGGACAACCTGGTGCCCTCGCCGGAGTCGCGGAGGCTGGCGGACGCCCTGGAAAGCGGTGGCAACGTGTACTACACCGAGTTCTCCTTCTTCCAGCACATGGACCCCACCCGCCGGGTGGGCCTGGGCACCTATATTCGGGAGAGCTGGAAGCTGTTCCTCCACATGTACAACGTTATTAGCGCGGGCTCTTAACCGCCATGCTGAGTTTCCGGCAAAGAGTATAATGGAGCCCAGAGGTCGTGAGGACGTCCTTTGTGACCTGTCATTTATCTAGCCCACGGGCAAGGGGATGCTATGCCAAGAAACT
>JBHIBI010000050.1:0-8515 GCA_046758985.1 Dehalococcoidia bacterium | reverse complement strand
CCGTAGCGATGGGCTGGTCGTACTGGGAGATCTGGTAGCCCTTCATCAGGTCGGGATAGGGGTAGTTCTTCCGGTCGAACTTGGTGAGGGGGCTGATGGTGCAGTTGAGGGCCAGGCCGGTCATGATGGTAAGCTCCACCGCCCGTCGGTTGATCACCGGTAGCACGCCGGGTAGGCCCAGGCAGACGGGGCAGACCCGGGTGTTGGGGGCTGTGTCCTGGTAGTCCGCCCGGCAGAGGCAGAACATCTTGCTCTGGGTCAGGAGCTGGGCGTGGACCTCCAGCCCGATGACAGCCTCGAACTCCGTGGTCTCCACGGGGCTTTCCTCAAGGGATGGGCGAGCTGGCTGTTGGCTCATCAGCAGTGTCCTGAGTTCATCGAAGGACGGTTCCCAGTATAGCAGCAGCGCTAAGGCAGGACAAGGTGAGGCATACCTCGCTTGTGGGAACTTCTGGAGGGAAGTCCAGAAGGGGTATCCCCCTTCTGGCAGGGGTCTGGGGCTGTGCCCCAGAGAATTTTTCTTCCACTGGATGGCTTGAAAGCCTAGCAAGAGTGCGATAGCGATGTCAAGGATTGGGGGTATTAGGGCCCTGGCGGCCCCTCTGCGGACCAGGCCCCCTGGCCCAGCAGGGGCACGAAGCGGCAGGCCCCCAGCAGCTTCACCGAGTAGCCCTCGCCGGTCTTCACCACCAGGGTCAACTGCTGCTCCTGCAGAGACCCGATGGGGATTACCATGCGGCCCCCGGGGGCCAACTGCTCCAGCAGCTCCCGGGGGAGCCTGGGGGCCCCAGCGGTGACCAGGATGGCATCGAAGGGCGCTTCCTGAGGGCAGCCCAGGGCCTTCCCCGCCTGGCGGGCCTCCACGTTCTGCAGGCCCAGGGAGCGCAGCAGGGTTCTGGCGGTGTGGGCCAGGGTGGAGATGCGCTCCAGGGTGAGGACCCTCCCCCGGGGCACCAGCTTGGCCAGGATGGCCGCCTGGTAGCCGCTGCCGGTGCCCAGCTCCAGCACCCGGTCCGTCTCCTGGAGCTGGAGGGCGCTGGTCATCAACGCCACGATGTAGGGCTGGGAGATGGTCTGGCCCTCGCCAATGGGCAGGGGGATGTCCTCGTAGGCCAGGTGGCGGTTGGCCTCGGAAACGAAGTCCTCCCGGGGCACCTCGTCCATCGCCTGGAGAACCCGCTCGTCGTCGATCTCCCGGCGCAGGCTCTCCAGCAACACCCGCTTGGCCCGCTCCAGGTCCTGCTCCAGCTCCACGGCCCCCTCCACCCCACTATAGCACGTGGCGGGAGAGGGAACAACGCCGTCGCTAGCCCAGTGCTCACCTCGCACGGTGGGTTGATCAACCCCCGGCGCACTGACCCCCTCACCCCGCAGAGGACAGGCGGGCACATTATGTTGCCTTCGTGTTGACTTTCACAAACTCTCGTGGTAATCTAGGGAGCTGTCCGGAGAGCCATCAGGTTTCCCGGGATTTCCAAGGTTTTTAGAGTTTTTCATAGAATTGGGAGCTGTGAAGAACCCCTCGACTGCCGGTCGGCGGCGCTGGCTCTCCCTCAGCGCGGCCTCTCGTATCCTGGAGGTGAACGCCGCCACCCTGCGTGACTGGGCCGATAGCGGCTTCCTCAGGGTCTTTCGGACGCCCGGCGGCCACCGGCGGTTCCTCAGCGAGGACGTCTACGGCCTCCTGGGCCAGGGCCAGGCCCGACCGGAGACCCGGCGGCGGCACGAGGAGATCATCCTGCGGCGGATCCGCCGGCACCTGCACACTGGCAGAGCCTCCCGCCAGCCCTGGCTCCAGGATATCGAGGTGGATGGGAGGAGCCGGATGCGTTTCTTAGGAAGACGCCTCCTCTCCCTGTTCACCCAGTTCTCCACCGGCAAGGGGCGCAAGCAGGAGCTGCTGGCGGAGGCACGCCTGCTGGGTGAGAGCTACGGCGAGGAGATGGTTCGGCGCCGCCTCCCCCTCAGCGAGGCCATGGAGGCGTTTATCTTCTTTCGCAACTCCATCCTGGATGCCACCACCAATCCCCTGTGGCCCCAACTGGTCCCCCTGGCCGACCAGGTGCTCCTGGGTATCACCCATGTCTATGAGCAGGAGCCACCAGTGGACGGGTACTCACGGCGTATCTCCACGGCACGACGGGAGGCGACATGACGCTGACCCTGGACCTGGAGCTGGTGGACCGGAAACTCCTCAACCTCCTCCAGACCTCCTTCCCCCTGGTGCCGGAGCCCTTTCGGGAGACGGGAGAGATGCTGGGCATCTCCGAGGAGGAGGCCCTGGGGCGCGTCCGGCGGTTGAAACAGCGGCACATCATCCGGGACATCAACGCCATCTTCGACACCCGGCGGCTGGGATACCGGAGCTGCCTGGTAGCCATGAGCTTCACCCCGGAGCGGCTCCACCAGGGCGCGCTCTCCATCAACCGGCACCCCGGCGTTAGCCACAACTACGCCCGGGAGGGCTCCTACTACAACCTCTGGTTCACCCTGGCGGTCCTGCCTACGGAGAGCCTGGAGGAGACGGTCCAGCGTATGGCCCAGGCCACGGGGGCTCAGGAGTACCGGGTGCTGCCCACCATCCGCTTCTTCAAAATCGGGGTCAACTTCGACATGGTGCAGGAGAGGGGAGCGGCCCACCAGTACTATGTCCCCTCTCAGTGGGACCAGCCGGAGCCCCTGACCGAGTTGGAGGTCCAGGCGGTGCGGGAGTTCCAGGAGGACCTGCCCCTGGTGTTGCGGCCCTTCGACGGCATGGCGCGGCGGCTGGGCATCACCCTTCAGGAGCTGTTTGACCTGGCCAGGGACTTTCAGCGACGGGGGGTGATGCGGCGCTACAGCGCCGTGCTGCATCACCGGCGGGCGGGCTTCAAGTTCAACGCCATGGGAGTCTGGAAGGTCCCCCCGGAACGCTCCGAGGAGGTGGGGGGGGTCATGGCCACGCACTCCGCCGTGACCCACTGCTACGAGCGCCCCATTTCCCCCGACTTCCCCTACTCCCACTACACCATGCTCCACGCCACCACTCGCCAGGGATGTGTGGAGGCGGCCAGGGAGATCTCGGAGCAGACCGGTATCACCGACTATCAATTGCTGTACAGCACCCGGGAATACAAGAAGATGCGGGTGCGGTACTTCATCGAAGGGTGACCGCTGTGCCTCAGTACTATCCCGTCTTTTTGGAGCTGCGCGGCCGCCGCTGTTTGCTCATCGGCGGCGATAGGGAGATCCAGCGGAAGGCGGAGCTTCTCCTAGAGTGTGGCGCTGAGGTGACGGTGGTGAGTCCCCAGCTCACCCCTCGACTGGCTGAGCTGGTTCGGGACGGCTCCATCGACTGGGAGGAGCGGTCGTACCAGTATGGCGACCTGAAGGGTGCCTTCCTGGCCATCGCCAGCAGCGATGACCACAGGGTCAACCGGCAGGTGGGGCACGAGGCCAAGGTAGAGCGGGTGCTGCTCAACGTGGTGGATAAGCCTGCCCTGTGCACCTTTATTGCCCCGGCCATTGTCCGGCGCGGCGAGGTGGTCATCGCCATCTCCACCGGGGGTGCCAGTCCGGCCCTGGCCCGTAGGCTGCGAGAGAGCCTGGAGGCCAGCGAGGCGACCCGGTGGGCCGACCTGGCCCCGGTGCTCTCTCGGGCCCGCAGCGAGCTGAAGCGGCGGCGGGTCCAGGTCCACCCCGACCGCTGGCAGGAGTGCCTCGACGATGTTCTCCTCCGCATGGTGCAGGAGGGCCAGGAGGAGGCGGCCCTGAAGCGGCTGGTGTCCATGCTGGTGGAGGGTGTCGAGGAGCAGGGGGTGGTACGGTGAACCTGCTGGTGGTGGGCCTGAACCACCGGACAGCGCCCGTGGAGGTCCGGGAGCGGCTGGCCGTGACCCGTGACCAGTTGCCCGATGCCCTGGGCCATCTGAAGCGAGTGCTCTCCCAGGGGCTCATCCTCTCCACCTGTAACCGCGCCGAGTTTTATACCCTGAGCCAGGACCACACCAGCGAGGCCCGACTCAAGGAGTTCGTCTCTGGCTACTTCCACGTGTCCCTGGCGGGGCTCGCTGGCCACCTCTACAGCTACGCTCATCAGGAGTGTGTCCACCATCTGTTCCGGGTGGCCTCGGGCCTGGACTCCATGATCCTGGGGGAGTCCCAGATCCTGGGCCAGGTGCGGGACGCCTTCGCTGCGGCCACCAAGGCCAAGACGGTGGGCGGCCCCCTCTCGCGGCTGTTCCACCAGGCCATTCGGGTGGGCAAGCGGGCCCGTCGGGAGACCCGCATCGGCCACAACGCCCTTTCGGTGAGCCGCGCCTGCGTGGAGCTGGCCCGCCACAACCTGGGCGACCTGAGCACCAAGCGGGTCTTGGTCATCGGCATCGGCGATGCGGGGAAGCTGGCAGCCAGGGCGCTCCGCGACGACGGCGTGGGCCAGGTGGTGGTCACCAACCGGACCTACGCCCGGGCCGTGGAACTGGCGTGGGAGCTGGACGGCAGCGCCCTGCCCTTCGAGGTGCTCCCCGCGGCCCTGGCGGAGAGCGACATTGTCATTAGCTCCACCGACTCGCCGGAGCACCTGCTCACCCTGGAGCTGGTGGGGAGGGCCATGGAGGGCCGGGGGGACCGCCTCCTGTTTCTCATGGACATCGCCGTGCCCCGGGACATTGACCCGACGGTCCGGGAGGTGCCCGGCGTGGTGCTCTACGACATCGACGACCTGGAGGCGGTCTCTCAGGCCAACAAGGCGGAGCGGCTGCGGGAGGCCGGCAAGGCAGAGGCGCTAGTGCACCAGGAGGTGCAGCAGTTCATGGAGTGGTGGCGCTCCCTGGACGTGGTGCCCACCATCGCCGCCCTCCGGGAGTGGGCCGAGTCCATGAGGCTCCGGGAGCTGAAGAAAACCCTGAAACGGCTGCCCGACCTCTCGCCTCAGGAGCGGGAGCGGCTGGACTCTCTCACCAGGGCCATCGTCAAGAAGCTGCTCCACCAGCCCATCGCCGACCTGAGGGAGCGGAAGGACCCCGGCCGGGCACAACTGGTCCAGGAACTCTTTCGCTTCCAAGAGCGGGAGGGGTGAGGTCCGGTGTGGCCCCCCAAGCCTCTCGCCATCGGCACCCGCGGTAGCGGGCTGGCGTGGCGCCAGGCGGAGGAGGTGGCGGAGGCATTGCGTCGGCTCCATCCCCACCAGGAGTTCCGCCTCTGCGACATCAAGACCCTGGGCGATACCGCGGAGGAGGCCCCCCTGCTGGGCCTGGGCCGGGGCATCTTCGTCAAGGAGATCGAGGGCCTGCTGCTGCGGGGCGAGATTGACCTGGCGGTGCATAGCCTCAAGGACCTGCCCACCCGGTTGCCGCCGGGGCTGGTCATCGGGGCGGTGCTCCAGCGCGGCGACCCCAGGGACGTGCTGGTGAACCGGTGGGAGCTGCCCCTGGCGGAGCTGCCCTCGGGGGCGCGGCTGGGCACCAGCAGCCCACGCCGGGTGGCGCAAGTGAAGGCCCTGCGGCCCGACATTCAGGTGTCGCCCATCCGGGGCAACGTGGATACGCGGCTCCGTAAGGGGACAGGGCCGGACTACGACGGCGTGGTGCTGGCCGCCGCCGGGCTGGCCCGGTTGGGCCTGGAGGACCAGGTGGCGGAGTACTTCGACCCACAGGAGTTCGTTCCCGCCCCGGGGCAGGGGGCCCTGGCGGTGGAGCTCCGGGCCGGGGAGGATAAGTTGCTGCAAGTGGTGGCTGGGCTGAACCACCGGCCCACCCGCCTGGCGGTGACGGCGGAGCGGGCCTTTGTAGAGGCACTGGGTGGGGGGTGCCAGACCCCCGCAGCGGCCTACGCCCGGGTGGACGGCGACGCGCTGATCCTCACGGCCCTCATCGCCGCCGAGGATGGCAGCCGGGTGTACCGTACCAAGGGACGGGGCTCGGTCAGCAACCCCCACGGGGTGGCCCTGGATGTCCATCAGCGCCTCATCGAGAAGGGTGCCGGGGAGCTGGTGGCCCGCAGTGGCTAGCGTGATGGCCTCGGGAGGGAGTGGCAAGGTCTATCTGGTGGGTGCTGGGCCGGGCGACCCGGGCCTGATCACGGTCAAGGGGCTCCGTTGCCTGGAGGAGGCCCAGGTGGTGGTCTACGACCGCCTAGTGGACCCCCGCCTGCTGCATCGGGCGCCGCGGGACGCCGAGCTGGTCTTTGTGGGCAAGGGACGCCGCAAAACCCTTCTGGAGCAGGACAAGATCAGCCAGCTCCTGGTGCGCCGCGCCCAGGAGGGGAAGCGGGTGGTGCGCCTCAAGGGCGGCGACCCCTTCGTCTTCGGCAGGGGTGGGGAGGAGGCCCAGGCCCTGGCCCGCGCGGGCGTCCCCTTCGAGGTGGTTCCCGGCGTTACCTCGGCTATCGCCGCCCCCGCCTACGCTGGTATCCCCCTGACGCACCGGCAACTCTCCTCCGCCTTCACCGTGGTGAGCGGCAGCGAGGACCCGTCCAAGGAGGAGCCCGCCGTCCACTGGGAGCGGCTGGCCCAGACAGGGGGCACCCTGGTGGTGCTCATGGGGTGGGAGCAGCTTCCCAGCATCGTGGGCAAGCTCCTGGATTCGGGTATGGAGCCAGCGACGCCCGCTGCCCTGGTGGAGTGGGGCACCGAGCCTCGCCAGCGCACGGTGACGGGCACGCTCCGGGACATCGTGCAGCGGGGGAGGGAGGCGGGCCTGGAGCCACCCGTGGTGGCGGTGTTCGGGGAGGTAGTGCGGCTGCGGGAGGAGCTACCCTGGTTTGAGGGCAAACCCCTGTACGGCAAGCGCATCCTGGTGACCCGCTCCCGCACTCAGGCCAGCGCCCTCTCGGAGCTGCTGGCGGAGCAGGGCGCCGAGCCGGTGGAGCTCCCCACCATCGAGATCAAGCCCCTGAAGGACTACAGCGAGCTGGACGGGGCCCTGGAGGCGCTAGGGGAGTACCGCTGGGTGGTGTTCACCAGCGCCAATGCCGTGGAGGTCTTCTTTGCTCGTCTCAAGGCCCTGGGTCTGGATGCCCGGGCCCTCAGTGGTCTGAAGGTGTGCGCCATCGGGCCGGCGACGGCGGAGAGCCTGAGCCACTACGGCGTCCAGGCGGACTTCGTGCCCCGGGAGTACCTCACCGAGGCGCTCCTTCAGGGATTCGAGGGCGCAGAGTCCCAGGGAGCCCGGGTGCTGCTGCCCAGGGCAGACATCGGGCGGGAGGAGCTGGTGCGGCGGCTGGAAGAGCTGGGGGCCACCGTCCACCAGGTGACGGCCTACCGCACCGTCCTGCCCGAGGGGGCTGGCGAGAGGGCGCAGGCGTTGCTGGAACATGGTAAGATAGATGTGGCCACCTTTACCAGCTCCTCGACGGTGGAGAACCTGGTGGCGCTGCTGGAGGGACGAGGTGAGCTCCTCCACAAGGTGACGGTGGCCTGCATCGGCCCGGTGACAGCGCAGCGGGCCCAGGAGCTGGGGCTGCGGGTGGATGTGGTGGCCAGATCCTTCACCATTCCTGGGCTGGTGCAGGCGTTGCTGGGATACTTTGCTGGGAAGGTGTGACGAGGATGACGACCTTTCCTCACCTAAGGCTCCGCAGGCTCCGCGGCTCCGAACCGCTGCGGGGGATGGTACGTGAGACCCATCTCTCGGTCAAGGACTTGCTCTATCCCCTCTTTGTCACCCACGGTCGCAACGTGCGGGAGGCCATCGGCCCTATGCCTGGCTGCTACCAGCTCTCCCTGGACCATCTGCTGGCTGAGGTGACGGAGGTGGCGGACCTGGGCATCCCCGGCGTCCTGCTGTTCGGCATCCCCGCGGTCAAGGATGCCCAGGGCTCCGAGGCCTACGGCGAGCACGGCATCATTCAGGAGGCCGTGCGCACCATCAAGAAGGCCGTGCCCCAGCTCCTGGTGGTGACCGACGTCTGCCTCTGCGAGTACACTGACCACGGCCACTGCGGCGTGCTGGCGGGCGACCAGGTGGACAACGACGCCACTCTGAAGCTGCTGGCCCGTACCGCCCTGTCCCAGGTGGAGGCGGGTGCGGACATGGTGGCGCCCTCGGCGATGATGGACGGCCAGGTGGCCGCCATCCGCAGGCTGCTGGACGAGCGGGGCTACACTCAGGCTCCCATCATGGGCTACGCCGCCAAGTACGCCTCCGCCTTCTACGGCCCCTTCCGGGTGGCGGCGGAGTCGGCGCCCCAGTTTGGTGACCGCCGGGGCTACCAGATGGACCCCGCTAACTGGCGCATGGCCCTGCAGGAGATCGAGCTGGACATCCAGGAGGGGGCGGACATCGTCATGGTGAAGCCTGCCCTGCCCTATCTGGACGTCATCGCCCGGGCCAAAGAGCGGTTTAACTATCCCCTGGCCGCCTACAACGTCAGCGGCGAGTATGCTATGGTGAAGGCGGCAGCCCAGCAGGGCTGGTTGGAGGAGCAGCGGGTGATCCTGGAGGCGCTGACCGCCATCAAGCGGGCCGGTGCCGACGTCATCATCACCTACCATGCCAAGGAGGCGGCCCGCTGGCTCACGGGGGAGCGGTGAGGG
>JBHIBI010000049.1:0-8523 GCA_046758985.1 Dehalococcoidia bacterium | reverse complement strand
CTACAGCACCATTGCCCACGCCGGCTACCTGCTGATGGGGCTGGCCGCCGTGGCCTCGACTCCAGGTGGCGAGACCTTAGGCCCCAGCGGGGTCCTGTTCTACCTGGGGGCCTATACGGCCACCAACCTGGCGGCCTTCTTCGCCATCATCGCCATTGTCAACAAGGTGGGCAGTGAGCAGATCGACGACTTCGCTGGCATGGGGCGACAGGCCCCCTACCTCGCCCTGGTCCTGGCGCTGGCCATGGTCTCCCTCATCGGCATCCCGCCTACGGCGGGCTTCATGGCCAAGCTCTACATCTTCACCGCCACCGTGGACAGTGGCCTCATCTGGCTGGCCGTGGTGGGGGTGGTCAACAGCGTCGTCTCGGCCTACTACTATCTGCGGGTGGTGCGAGTGATGTACCTAGCCCCCGCCGCCTCTGAGGAGCGAGTCCCTTCCTCGACCTCCCTGCGCTTAGCCTTAGGGGTCAGTGCCGTGGCCGTGCTCTTCATCGGCATCCTGCCGGCGGCCCTGCTCACCCTGGCCCAGACCGCCGTGGGGACATTGCTGGGTCTCTAAGAGGGGGTAGAGGGATCACGCCCACACGGGGTTCAGTGGACCGTTCCCTTGACCCAGGGAACCGAGTGAGCTATTCTCTGTTCGCCTACCGGGTGGCCGCTGTTGACCCCCACATAATCTGGCCGCCTTGGCTTGACAAAGGGGATGGTCGGTTCCGTTGGCTTGTGACTCTTGAGGCATCGAGCCACTTACAGGGATGTTAGCGAGAAGTGGGAGGTGCAAGATGGCATACCAAGCGGTGGTGCATAGACGGGAGGATAGTGTAGCGGTGGCCGTGGCCCCCCTGACCTCGGGGGAGGAGCTGGAGGTCCACGCACTTGAGGGGGGACCACCCCTCAAGATCCGTGTGCTCGAGGCCATCCCTCTGGGGCACAAAGTAGCTCTGCACGAGATCCCTGAAGGCACAGAGGTGATCAAGTATGGAGAGAAGATCGGGCGCGCGGTACGGACCATTCCCGCGGGGGCCCATGTCCACGTGCACAACCTGAAGAGCCTGAAGTGGGGGTAATGAGCATGCGCCTGACAGGGTACCGCCGACCCAACGGGCGGGTCGGCGTTCGCAACTACGTCATTATCCTTCCGGTAGACGACCTCTCTAACACCGCCGCCGAGGGGGTGGCTAAGCTCATCCCCCACACCCTGGCCCTGTCCCACCCCTACGGACGCCTCCAGTTCGGCGAGGACCTGGAGCTCTTCTTCCGCACCCTCATTGGCACCGGCCAGAATGCCAACGTGGCCGCAGCCATTGTCATCGGCATCGAGCCCAAGTGGACCCAGCGGGTGGCCGACGGCATCGCCCAGACCGGCAAGCCTGTGGAGGCCTTTTCCATCGAGGGTTCGGGCGACCTGCGCACCATCGAGCGAGCAGCCCGGACGGCGAAAGCCTTGGTGCAAGACGCCGGTGAGCTGGAGCGGGAGCCCATCGAGGTAAAGGACTTGGTTCTCTCCATGAAGGACGGGGAGTCAGACACCACCATCGGCATCGCCAGCAATCCTGCCCTGGGCCGGGTGGTGGACACCCTGATAGACCAGGGAGGCACCGTCATCACCGGCGAGACCTCGGAGATGACGGGGGCGGAGCACCTAGTGGCCGCCCAGTGCGCCACTCCCCAGGTCCGGGAGGCCTTTCTGCGCACCTACCAGGCCTACGTGGACTTCATCCAGTCCCAAGGGGTCGACCTCATGGGTTCCCAGCCCACGCAAGGCAACATCCAGGGTGGCCTCTCCACCATTGAGGAGAAGGCCCTGGGGACGGCGTCCAAGCACGGCACCCGGCCCTTCCAAGGGGCCCTGGCCCCGGCGGAGGCTCCCCAGAAGCCGGGCCTCTACTTCATGGACACCTCCAGCGCGGCGGCGGAGATGGTGACCCTCTGCGTGGCCGGTGGCTCGGTACTGCACTTCTTCACCACGGGCCAGGGCAACGTGGTGGGCCACCCCATCGTCCCCGTGCTCAAGATCTCCGCCAATCCCCAGACGGTACAGGGGATGCCGGAGCACATGGACGTGGACCTCTCCCGGCTCCTGGTGGGGGAGATGAGCATAGAGGAGGCGGCCCAAGCTCTCCTCCATGCCTTTGAGCGCACCGTGTGCGGCCGGCTGACAGCGGCCGAGGCCCTGGGGCACCGGGAGTTCGTGCTGACCAAGCTCTACCGGAGCGCGTAAGGGGGTTCTGCTCTAGGGCAACCCAGCACTGGAAATGCACGGCAAGCCTAGCACGCCCCCTCGCGTCGTCAAACCGCAGGAGCAGGCCGGCGGGGCGAACCTCTCAACCCTCTAGGGAGGGAGCGCCTCCGACAGCACCTCCACCAGGTGGAGGGCCCGGCGTCCCGTGGCGTGCTCCACCTGCTGGCGGCAGGAGATGCCCATCACGGCCACCTGCCAATCGGGGTGGGAGGTGACGGCAGGGAACAGCCGCTGGGCCCCAATAGCCAGGGAGGTGGTGTAGTGCTCCCGCTCATACCCGAAGGCTCCGGCCATGCCGCAGCAGCCTGAGTCCACCTCTTCCACCTGGAAGCCCGGCGGCAGCCTGAGCACCTTCAAGCTCGGGGCCGTGCCCACCAGGGCCTTCTGATGACAGTGGCCGTGGAAGAGCACCCTACGCTCCACGGGTTGAAACTCCAGCTCCAGTTCTCCCCGCTCGTGGAGGGCAGCCAGGAACTCATCGATCAGGTAGCTCTGCCCTGCCACCGTCTTGGACGGCTCGTCCCGGAGGAGACCGGGGTACTCATCCCGCAGGGTGAGCAGACACGAAGGCTCGCAGCCCACGATGGGTATCCCCTGGACGGCGAAGGGATACAGCAGGTCCACGTTGAAGCGGGCATTGACCTTGGCCATCTCCAGGAACCCCTTGGAGATCATGGGCCTGGCGCAGCACTGGCTGTTGGCTAGGATGACCCGAAAGCCCGCCCGCTCCAGGAGCCGTACCGCCGCCTTCCCTACACTGGGGTAGTTGTAGTTCATAAAGGTATCGTTGAACAGCACCACCGGGCCTCGCCGGCCGTCGCTACTGGGCCGGTGACGCTGGAACCAGGCGGGAAAGGTGGGACGGGCGAAGGGGGGGAGCCTTCGGTCCCGGTGGATGCCCAGCAGCCGGTGGAGCAGGAGCCGGGTCAGAGGCAGACGCGTCGCCCAGTTGCTCACGGGGGCAAACCGGCACCCCAGCCGGCTCAGGGCGTTGATGTAGGCGAAGAGGCGAGCCCGCAGGGGCACCCGGTGTTCCTGGTAGTAGCGGGCCAGGAACTCGTACTTGAGCTTGGCCATGTCCACCGTGGCGGGGCACTCCCCCTTGCAGCCCTTGCACTCCAGGCACAGGTCCAGGGCCTCGTAGATGCGCTGGCCGGCCAGCTCCTCTGGGGGCAGGGCTCCCGAGAGGGCGGCCCGTAGCAGGTTGGCCCGGCCCCGGGTGGAGTGCTCCTCCTCTCGCGTGACCATGTAGGAGGGGCACATAGTGCCCTCAGTCATCTTGCGGCAGGCCCCCATGCCGTTACACTGCTCCACCGCCTGGGCGTACCCCCCGTCCACGGGGAAATCTAGGTACGTCTCCGGCTCCAGGGCATGGTAGCGGGGCCCGTAGCGCAGGTTCTCCGTCATGGGCGGGCAGTCCACAATCTTCCCCGGGTTCATGATGCCCTGGGGGTCGAAGGCCCGCTTCACCTCTTGGAAGGCCTGGTAGAGCTGGGGACCGAACATCTTCTCGTTCCACACGCCCCGCACGATGCCATCGCCGTGCTCGCCGCTCATGGCCCCGCCGAACTCCAGCACCAGCTCACTGATGCCGGTGGCGATAGAGACCATGTGCTGCATGCCCTCCTCGGTCTTCAGGTTCACCAGGGGCCGGATGTGAAGACAGCCCACGCTGGCATGGCCGTAGTAGGCGGCTGTGGTGCCGTGCTCCCGCACCACCTCGTCGAAGCGGCGGATATAGTCGGGGAGCTTTTCCGGCGAGACTGCCGTATCCTCCACAAAGGGCAAGGGCTTGACATCCCCCCGGGTGCTCATCAGGAGGCCCAGCCCAGCGCTGCGCACCGCCCACACGTTGGCCTGTGCCTCACCGTCCGTCACGCTGAGACAGGCGGAAGCCAGGTTTTGGCCCAGGATGTCCTCCCGTAACCTGTCCAGCTTCGCTTTCAACTCGGCCTCGCTTTCACTCCAGAACTCCACCAGCAGCAGGGCTGCCGGGTCGCCTTCCACGAAGCTCATGCGGCGGGCGAATCCCATCGACTCGCGGCAGCGGTCCAGCAGGAACTTGTCCACCAGCTCCACCGCCGCGGGTTGGTGCTCCAGGATACGTACTGTCGCCTCCATGGCCTCGATGAGGCTGCGGTGGTGCAGCACCGCCAGGCCCTTCATAGTAGCCTGGGGTTCCAGGTTGACCTTGGCCTCGGTGACCACACAGAGGGTCCCCTCAGAGCCCACCACCATCCGGGTCAGGTCCATGGGGCCATCGCCAACGAACTGGTCCAGGTTGTAGCCACCCACGCGACGCATAATCTTGGGGAAGCGGGCAGCGATATCCTCCCGGTTCTCCTCAGCGATGCGCCGTACCTCCCGGTAGACCCGACCCTCCAGGTTCTCCAGGGCCAGCTTGGCCTCCAGCGTGGGGCTCTCCAGAGGGTGGAACACCGTGCGGGTGGCATCGGCCAGCACCACCTCCAGCTCCCGGACGTGGTCGATGGTCTTGCCGAAGCGGATGGAGTGGCTGCCGCAGGAGTTGTTGCCGATGGAGCCGCCCACACAGGCGCGGTTAGCCGTGGTGGGGTCCGGGGGGAAGTGGAGGCCGTGTTTACCGGCGGCAAGGTTGAGCTGCTGGAGCACCACCCCCGGTTCCACCCGGGCCCATCGCTCCTCCAGGTTCACCTCTAGGATGCGGTGCAGGTACTTGCTGAAGTCCAGGACGATGGCCCGGTTCACCGTCTGGCCCGAGAGGCTGGTGCCACCGCCCCGGGGCAGGACGGCGATGCCAGCCCGGCTGGCCACCTCCACTACCGCCTGCACGTCCTCCTTGTTCCGAGGGACGACAACGCCCACCGGCTCTATCTGGTAGATGCTGGCGTCGGTGCTGTAGAGCACCCGGGAGACCCTGTCGAACCGTACCTCGCCATTCACCCGGCGCTGGAGCTCCCTCTCCACGTCCTCCAGCTCCTCCACCACTGCCCTGGATACACCCAGAGAGGTCATAGAGGTCCTCCCCATGGCTCTGTGCCTACCACTGGAGAGAGGTTCCTGATGTCGTGGACTTCCTGATTCCCAAGAAACGCCCATCCTACAACACTGTACCACGAGGCGATGTGGACGATTGTATGGGGAGACGAGACGAAATGTCTGCTCTACTCTTTCACCACCCTGGGTCACCCCCTTAAGGGACAGGTGCGTTGCCTTCTCCAAGTATTGCTGTGGCCTAGCGCTGCTCTATGGGCAGCCGCAGGAGCAGGTGGACTCACCGAAGAACTTCTCGCAGTAGGGGACGTTGCCGCTGAGCATCTCGTTGCCCGTCTCGGTGATCATGACGCAGTCCTCCAGGCGCACGCCACCGCCACCAGGGACGCCGGGGATGGTGATAGTGGGCTCCACCGAGAAGGTCATACCGGGCTTCAGCTCAAAGACCTTCTCCCCTGTGGCCGCCACCTCGCCAATCAGGGGTGCGTTGAAGGCGGTAATGCCAATGGAGTGGCCCAGGACTCCCAGGAATCCTTCGAAGCCGTGCTGCTTCTTCACGTTCCTCACCGCTTCGTTCACCTCCACGTTGGTGGCCCCGGGCTTCATCACCTCACGCGCCTTCATCATGGACTCGTACACGGCGGTGTAGATCCGCTTCTGCTCATCATTGGGTTCCCCCACACACACTGTCCGAGTCACGTCGGAGAAGTAGCCATTGAAGCATCCACCCAGGTCCATGAACACCAAGTCGCCGCGCCCGATGATCCGGTCCGAGGCAAAGCGATGGATAGGAGCGGTGTTGTCCCCCGACGCCACGATGAGGTTGCACTGGGGGACCTCCATGCCAAAGGAGTAGAAGGTGTGCATGACCACCGCCAGGACCTCACACTCCCGTACCCCTGGCTCCAAGAACTCTACGGCTCGATGGTGGGCGAGCTCTGCCATCTTGTTGGCGATCCGCATGCACTTGATCTCCTCGGGGTGCTTGATGGCCTCGGCAGAGTGGAAGCATTCGTCGCCGGGCACGAACTCCGCCTCGGGGAGGGCCGCCTGGAGTTCCTGCAGCACGTGCATGTTCACCGCATCCACACCGATACGCCCCGAGGAGAGGCCCAGCTCCTGGATGGCAGGTGCAAACTCCTCCTGCACCATCGTGTGGGCGATCCCCTGGTCCTCCATGGTGGCGCAGGGTCGGATGTTCGCCTGAGGCAGCCAGTTCATGGTGGCGCGGCAACGGGCCCAGTCACCACTGGTGACGTAGAGGATGGGCTCTCCCTCCTGGGCGATGATGGCGCAGTTGCGGCTGGTGAAGCAGATGGGCCACCACAGGGGACGCATGTTGGTCATGTAGCGAATGTTCTCGGCCCGGAAGCTGATAAGCCCGTCCAGGCCGTGCTCTCGCATCTTCTCTTGCAGATTGCGGGTGCGCCAGCGCCGCATGGTGTTAAAGTCGATGCGGTCAACCCAGTCAACGGCAAAATCCATGGGTCTCCTCTCGGCACATAGTCTTGAACACCTAGTCAGCCATCGGGTGCTCCCTCGTTGCAGAATTGGTTAGGAATGGCCTCGGCACTGGGCCTGGCTCGGGCCTCCTACTGCGCGTACCAGCCCCCATCCACCAGGAGGTGGTGTCCTGTGATATAGGAGGCTGCGGGAGAGGCTAGGAAGATGGCAGCACCCACCACGTCGCCTGGTTCACCAATGCGTCCCAGCGGGGTCCGGTTCAGCACGAACCGCACATTCTCAGGATCCTCGAGCCAGCGGGCATTCATGCCCGTTCGGATATAGCCTGGCCCAACAGCATTCACCCTGACCTTGGGGGCCCAGTATGCAGCGAGAACGCGAGTCATCTGGATCAAGGCCGCCTTGCTGGAGCAGTACAGGACAGAGGCCCCCGTAGCTACCTCACCGGCAAGGGAACATATATTCACTACCGCGCCGCCGTTGGCCTCGAGCATTCGGGCCCCAATGGCCTGCGTCAGGAAGAAGGGGGCTCGCACATTGAGAGCATACAACTGATCCCACTCATGTGGCTTCACCGCAAGCGTGTCGGAGCGAATCATCATGCCGGCAGCATTCACCAGTATGTCAACAGCTCCGTGCCACTCCCAGGCCACGTTTGCCGCTTCCGGGATCCTCTCGACCTCAGCCAAATCTGCAACGAGGGGAAGAAAGCGGCGGTCCAGCCCCCGAATTTCCCGCCCGAGCTCATGCAAGGCTTGTTCCGTGCGGGCCAACCCTATCACATCGGCCCCGGCCTCCGCCAGGCCCAGCGCGATGGCCCTTCCGATCCCTAGGCTGGCCCCGGTCACAAGGGCGGTCTTACCCGTTAAATCGATGGTCCACACAGCGCCACCCACTTCATGAACTCCCTGCAAGTTCCGCTAATTGGGCGCAAACAGATCGATGATCCGCTGCGCCTGATGACGCGCGGCCGGCCTGAGAACGGGGAGTCTTACGCCAACGTCCCGATACTGTTGAACCCTCTTCACAACCTCCTCGGGTGTCCCGCTGGCAGTCATCCCTTCCACATACGAGTCGGGAAGGGCCTTCATGAGGGCTGCCTTGCCACCTTGGCGATAGGCCTCTTCAAAAAGGGGAATGTCTTCTTCTTTAATGTAAGGCTCGCCGACTCGCATCTTGGGTCCTGCAATGAATGGGATCTGAAGAGGATCAAACTTGCTGGCCACTTCCCAGCGGGTTGCGTCAAGGGCCCTCTCACGATCGTCCTCGACAGAACAGTTGATCAACTGGGCGACCTCAAAGCTCTCCCAGTCCTTTCCTGCCTCCTCTACCCCCTCGCGGACGATCTTGATGGCATTCGCTGAATACTCCGGGGAACACGTTGCGTTCAAGAGGACTCCGTCGCCGATTTTGCCGGCGATACGTAGGCCTGTTCGACTAGTTGCCGGAATCCAAAGCGGGATGTGCTTGCGGATGGGCCTCCATCCGAGCTCAACATCCCAAAACTTGACCACCTTGCCTTCGAAGGTAACCTTCTCGCCGGTGATGAGTAGTCGAATCGCCTTGACCCATTCGGTAAGGGTCAAACCTGGATCCATCGGTTCGAGTCCGTAGCGTCGCGCGTGCGAGGTCGTACAAGCGCCCGGAGACAATATCATGCGGCCACGAGTCAGCTCATCCAAAGAGACCAGCGTTTCTGCCATCACGATAGGGCTTCGAAGCCGCACGATCTGAGTGCATCCCAGGGTCATCCTCTCGGTGGCGAGACCGAAGGCGGTGAGGGCAGAGACAGAATCTCGCATCAACTCGATCGTCTCAGAGAAGAAGCCCATCTCGAAACC
>JBHIBI010000048.1:0-8583 GCA_046758985.1 Dehalococcoidia bacterium | reverse complement strand
TGTGCGGCAGATGAACAAGATTCTTGAAGATTATGGATTCGGGATGATTCGGCATCTGGAGTAAGCCAATCTAATCCATCCGGCTTAGATAGGCTTCTCCGCAGTACAGCTTTGCGGAGTTCTTCCCTCACAATCTCCCGTATCCGTTCCTCGGTTAGCTCTTGATTCTCCCTGCGCTTCTTCATCAATTTAGCCTCCTCGACTTTTGCATAAAGCTACTTTGACTTGGAGGCGAGGCAGGAAGTACAATCGGGGGAAAGTGGAAGGCTGGAGGGTTCATGGAGTCTCTACGCATCACCATCTACCACGACTACACCTGACCCTGGTGCTACCGGGCAGCCGGTTGGCTGTCGAAGCTCCAGGCGCGCCACAACGGTAACCTCCAGGTGGAGTGGAAGCCCTTCTCCCTGGAGCAGGTGAACAGCAAGGAGGGGCCCGACTGGAAGCTGTGGGAGCAGCCCGACAACTACCCCAGCCGGGGCCTGCTGGCCTTCCTGGCCTCGGAGGCTGCCCGCCGCCAGGGCCCCGAGGCCTTCAACCGGCTCCACATCGCCCTACTGAGGGCCCGCCACGAGGACAAGCGGGACATCACCGACCGACAGGTCATCCTGGAGCTGGCCCGTCAGGCGGGGCTGGATCTGGAGCGGTTCCAAGAGGACCTGGCCGACCGGGCCTTACTCAAGGTCATCGGGGACAGCCACACCGAGGCGGTGGAGCAGCATGGGGTCTTCGGCGTGCCCACTTTTCTCTTTCCCAACGGCGGCACCGCCTACCTGAAGATGTTCGAGCCCCCGGAGGAGGAGCTGCCCGAGGTGGCCGACGCCGTGCTGAAGGTTATGGGGAGCTGGCTGTACATCGGCGAGATCAAGCGGCCTCAGCCACCCTGGCCCAAGGGCGCTTTCCCCCAGTAAGCGGGATGGTGGAACTGGCGGACCTGGAGGGTGCCCTGGGGGTGGTCTTCAAGGAGCGGAGGCTCCTAGAGCAGGCCCTGGTGCACCCCTCCTACCTGAATGAGAACCCCGGCTTTTCCCTGGGCGACAACCAGCGCCTGGAGTTTCTCGGTGATGCCTTCCTGGGCTTGGTGGTGGCCGCGGAGCTGTACCAGCGCCACCCCGGCCTGGCCGAGGGGGAGCTCACCCGGCTCCGCTCCTCCATCGTGCGTGGCGAGAGCCTGGCCCGGCTCGCCCGGCGCCTCGATCTGGGGCAGTACCTGCGCATGGGGAGGGGTGAGGAGCGGACCGGGGGCCGCACCCGGCCCTCCAATCTGACCGCGGCCCTGGAGGCGGTGCTGGGTGCCCTGTTCCTGGACCAGGGCTACAGGGCTGGCCGGGCCGCGGTGGTGCGGCTCCTTAAGAGGGAGTTGCGCCGGGCGCTGGCCACGGGAATCCCTAAGGACGTCAAGTCCCAGCTTCAGGAGCGGGCCCAGGCCCGTGGCAAGCCCAGCCCTCGCTACCGGGTGGTGCAGGCCCAGGGACCAGACCACGCCCGGCGGTTTACGGTGGAGGTGGTGGTGGCGGGGGGAGAGGTGCTGGGGACCGGTCGGGGTCGCAGCAAGGCGGAGGCGGAGCAGGCTGCGGCGTTGAAGGCCCTGAAGCGGCTGAAGAGGAAGCCCTAGGCTTCCTTGACCCTCCCTTTCCCTGGGTGCTACTATGGCCTCGGTGTTTGGCATCCTAAAACGCGACCGCCACAAGACCGAGGAGGGCGTCCGCAAGACCAGGGAGACCTGGTTCGGCCGGGTGGCCCGGGTGTTTCACAGCCCCAGCCTGGACGACTCGGTGTGGGAGGAGCTGGAGGAGACCCTTATCGCCGCCGACGTGGGGGTTGACACCACCCAGGGCCTCATTGAGGAGACCCGGAGGCGGGTCCGGGAGGAGCGTCTCAGCCGGCCCCAGGAGGCGCTGGAGGCCCTCAAGGTGGCCATGGTGGCCATCCTGGACTCGGCCCAGGGCCCTGGGGCTCTCCCGGGGCAGGACGGACAGGAGCTACCCCGGCCCCTGGTGCTCCTGGTGGTGGGTGTCAACGGCTCGGGCAAGACCACCAGCATCGCCAAGCTGGCCTGGCAGTTCAAGGAGCAGGGCAAGGGGGTGCTCTTGGCCGCCGCTGACACCTTCCGCGCCGCGGGCATCGAGCAGCTCCAGGTCTGGGGGGAGCGCCTGGGAGTGGGGGTGGTAGCCCACCGGCAGGGCTCCGACCCGGGGGCCGTGGCCTACGACGCCCTCCAGGCGGCTGGAGCTCGGGGCACCGACGTGGTGATCATCGACACGGCGGGCCGCCTGCACACCAAACAACCGCTGATGGAGGAGCTGAGGAAGGTGCGGCGCGTGGTGAACCGCCTGGACCCCTCGGCTCCCCATCAGGTCCTGCTGGTGCTGGACGCCACCACAGGCCATAACGGCCTGAGCCAGGCCCGCCACTTTACCGAGGCCATCGGCTGCGACGGCATCTTCCTGGCCAAGCTGGACGGCACAGCCAAGGGCGGCATTGCCATGGCCATCTGCCAGGAGCTGAAGCTGCCCATCCTGTTCATCGGGACGGGGGAGAAGCCTCAGGACGTGGTCCTTTTCGACGCCAGGGACTTCGTGGAGGCTCTTCTGGCACCGGTGCCCGAGTAGGGGCCCTGGGGTGAGGGGCGGTCTGAGTAAGCCGTGTACCACGCCATCATCTGGCTAGTCATTGTCGAGCTTCTCGGGCTGGTGGCGCTGCCCTACGCCTTCCTCCTCCTTCGCCGCCTACCCGACCGGGGCTACAGCGCGGCCAAGGCCCTGGGGCTGCTCCTCTTTGCCTACCTACTCTGGCTCCTGGGTCTGACCCAGGTGGTCCCCAACGCCCAGCTCACTCTCATTGGCATCCTGCTGGCCCTGGCGGCCCTGGGGGGCTGGCTGGCCTGGCGCGCCCGCGTCGAGCTGCTTCAGTTCTTCGCCCGGGAGCGGTGGGCCATCCTCTCGGTGGAGCTGGTCTTTCTTGCCCTGTACGCAGTATGGCTCCTCATCGTCTCCCATACCCCGGCCATCAACCACACCGAGAAGCCCATGGACTTCGCCTTCCTCAATGGCCTCCTGGCCAGCCGCTCCTTCCCGCCCGAGGACCCCTGGCTGGCGGGCCAGCCCATGAGCTATTACTACTTCGGCTACCTGATGATGGCTGCCCTCACCAAGCTCAGCGGCATCCCCTCCAGCATCTCCTACAACCTGGCCCTGGGGCTGGTACCGGCCCTGGCGGGCAGCGCTGCCTTCGGCCTGGTGTACAACCTGGTCCGCCTGCGGGGAGGCCGCCCGGGGGTGGCCCTAGCCTCCGGGTTGGCGGGCCCGCTGTTCCTGCTGCTCATCGGTAACCTGGTGGGCGTGCTGGAGCTCGTCCGCATCCGGGGCTGGGGGGGTGAGGCGTTCTGGGGCTGGATAGGGGTAAAGGGGCTGGAGGGGCCAGTGGGAGCGGCGGGCGGGTGGTTCCCCTCGGAAAGCTGGTGGTGGTGGCGCTCCACCCGGGTCATCGACATCGTGGTGGACGGCCGGAGCCTGGACTATACCATCACCGAGTTTCCCTTCTTCAGCTTCCTGCTGGGGGACCTGCACCCCCACGTCACTGCGGTACCCTTCATCCTGCTCACCCTGGCCATTGCCCTCAACCTCTTCTCCTCAGCGGAGGGGAGCAGCCTGAGGTGGCTGCGCAGCCGGCCCTGGGAGGTGCTGGTGGCCGCGCTGGCCCTGGGGGCCCTGGGGTTCATCAACACCTGGGACCTGCCTACCTTTGCCTTCCTGCTGGCCGCTGTGGCCCTAGCGCGGAGCTACGGGCTCACCGGGGGAAGGTTGTGGGCCGCGGCACGCCACGCGGCGCCGGGGGTGGCTGTGGTGCTGGTGGGCGCTGTGCTGCTCTACCTCCCCTACTACTTCACCCTTAACAGCCAGGCCACGGGGATTCTACCCGTGCGGGAGGTGAGCACCCGGCCCCTGCACTTTGTCCTCATCTGGGGGCTCTTTCTCCTCCTGGGGGTGTCCCTGCTGGTGCGGCAGGCCTTCCACCTGGGCCGGACGGGGCTATTGCGTCGGGACGTGCTGGGGCTGACGCTGGCCGTCTGCCTGCTACCCTTTCTGGCGTGGCTGGGGCTGGAGCTGCTCCTGGGCTTCTTCGAGGGGGAGCTGGCCGCAGGGCTCAAGGACGCTGGCACCCGCTTCCTCAAAATCCTGCCGGGGCTGGCGGTCCTGGGGGTGGCGCTGTACAGCGCCCTGCGCCGGGCCGCCCGTGGCGACGGCGAGGGGATGGGCTTCCCCCTGCTCCTGATGGCGACGGCCTTTCTGCTGCTGGTGGGGGCGGAGCTGTTCTACCTCAGCGACCTCTTCGGCAACCGGATGAACACAGTGTTCAAGCTCTACTATCAGGCGTGGATCCTCCTGGCCCTGGCTTCGGCCTACAGCCTCTCCTACTGGCATACCCAGCCCCTGCCTGGAATACGCCTGCTGCGGTGGGGCGGGTATGGTTTCTCCCTGGTGGTCGCTCTGCTGGTGGCGGCCAGCCTCTACTACCCGGTGGGGGCGGTCCTGGACAAGACCAACGGCTTCGATGGTAATGCCACCCTGGATGGCCTGGCCTTTCTGCGTCAGGGCCACGCCGACGAGTACCGGGCCATTGGCTGGCTGCGGGAGGCTCCCCGGGGCCGGCTGGTGGAGGCCGTAGGGGGCAGCTATAGCGAGTTTGCTCGCATCTCGGCCAGCACGGGCCAGCCCACCCTCCTGGGCTGGCCGGGCCACGAGCTCCAGTGGCGGGGCTCCAGCGTGCTCTTCCAGGACAGGGAGCGGGAGGTGGAGGAGATCTACCGCAGCACCGACGTGCAACGGGTAGAGGAGCTGCTGGCTAGGTACGATGTCCGATATGTGTATGTGGGCCGCCGGGAGCGGCAACGGTATGGGCAGGAGGGCCTGGCCAAGTTTGATGACTTCCTGACACTCCGCTTCAGCAGCGGGGATGTGGTGATCTACGAGAGGGTGCCGTGATCGCTCGGCTCCGCTGGCCTAGCATCCCCCAGGGTCGGGCCCGCTGGGAGCTGGCGGCCCTGGTGCTGCTGGTGCTCCTGGCGGCGGGCCTGCGGCTCTGGGGCCTGGGCGACCGGGCCATCCACCACGACGAGAGCATCCATATCCGCCTGAGTTACGACCTGGCCCAGAGCGGCAACTGGAGCTACAGCCCCGCCTACCACGGGCCCTTCCAGTACATGATGAACGCTGCGGTGTTCCGCGTCCTCTGGGACGGCGACTACACCGGGCGGCTGGGCTACGCCCTCTTTGGCACTGCCCTGGTGGCACTGCCCTTCCTGCTACGCCGCTACCTTGGCGGCGTCGGTACCTGGGCCATTGCCCTGATGCTGGCCCTGTCCCCTACGATGCTCTACTTTAGCCGGTTCGCCCGCAACGATATTCTCATGGCCTTCTGGGCCTTGGCCCTGGTGGTCTGCCTCTGGCGGTACATCGACGAGGGGCGGGACCGCTACCTCTACCTCATCGCCGCCCTGCTGGCCCTGGCCTTCGCCACCAAGGAGACCGCCTACATCATGACCGCCACCTTCGGGCTGGTCCTCTTCCTGCTGGCCCTGCCCGAGCTGGTACCTCTGGTGCTGCGTCGGCTCAGCCTCTCCCAGCTTTCGGGCCCGGCCGTGCTCCTGGTGCTCCTGGTGAGCCTGACGCTGCCCCTCTGGTCCGCCGTGACCGCCTTCTTTCAGGGCCCACTGGGCATCGTGCTCGCCTCGCCCGTCGCTCCCGAGAAGGCGGTGGACCTGGTGGGTGTGCCCGAGGGCACCGGCCTGTACGTGGCCTTAGGGATAGGGATCTTCGCTCTGATGCTCTCCCTCGCGTTGGGTCTCCGGTGGAACTGGAAGGTCTGGCTCAGGTGCGCTGGCATCTTCTGGGTGATTTGGGCTACCCTGTACACCGACTTCTTTACCGATCTTGCTGGACTCTTTACTGGGTCATGGCAGGGGATGGGGTACTGGCTGGCGCAGCAGGGGGTGGCCCGGGGGGGACAGCCGTGGTACTACTACGTGGTCATGGGTCTGAACTACGAGTTTTTGGCCGTACTTTTCGCGTTACCAGCCTTGGCCATCTACCTCCGGCGGGGTGAGGGCTTCGGCCTTTTTCTGGTCCTCTGGGCTGCCATCACCTTCGGCTTCTACAGCGTCGCAGCGGAGCGGATGCCCTGGCTGCTGGTGAATCTGGCCCTCCCCTTCATCCTCTTGGCGGGGAGGTTCATCGGCGAGCTGGTGGAGGAGCTCCCCTGGAGGGAGATGGTGGCCCGGGGTCGGGCTATCCTAGTGCTCTGGGCACCCCTGCTGGTGGTGATGGGTGTCCTGCTGCTGTATCGCTATGTGAAGGCCGAGCCCTTTGGCTGGCAGGAGTGGTCCCTTCTTGCGCTCCTCGTGCTCCTCCTGGGCTCTACCATTACTGTGATGCGTCTGGCGTCCTGGCGCTGGGGCCTGGCCCTCTGGGGGCTGGGGACGGCGGCCCTGCTCCTGGGGTTCGGGACCTTCGTTGCCCTGCGGGCCAGCTACGGCACCATTGACGAGACCAAGGAGATGCTGGTGTACGCGGGCATCGGCCAGGGCGTGGCCACGACCCGGGACCGGCTGGGGGAGCTGGCCCGGGAGACGGGAAAGGGGCAGCAGCTTGAGGTTACCGTGGACACCTTTTCCTGGCCCTGGTGGTGGTACCTGCGCCACTACACGGCGGTGGGCTATCCCAACTACAGTTCCAGCGGCGGCTCGCCCCCTATGGAGCCCCTCCAGGCCGACATGGTCCTGCTGGATCAGGGCAATCAGACCCGCGTTGCCCCCTACCTGGCCTCCTTTACCCAGGGCGAGACCTACAATCACCTGCTGTGGTTCCCCCAGACCTACCGCGACCTGGGCCGGAAGTTCGGCCGGGCCGTCCGCCAGCGGGAATCGTGGCAGCAGTTGCTGGACTACTTTCTCTTCCGGGAGCTGCGCTCTCCCTGGGACTCCACCAAGACCGTCGTGTACTACGCCGACCACCTGGAGCAGCAGGCGGCCAGTCCGTAATTGCCGGGCCCTGGGGCTGTGTTGACGGGGTGGGTCAGCTCCTCTATAGTGTTGGTGAAGCCCGCCTGGACAACCTGACCTTGCGGTCTCCTCTCACGCTGAGGAAGGAGAATGTCATGGGAGACGTCGTCCACGTCAGCCGCCTCCGACTCCAGACGGAGGAAGAAGGGGTCCGCCGAGCCTTCTTCCAGGGGCCCGATGGGCCCGTGGTCTACGGCCACCATGGCGGGATCAAGGAGTTCTACGGGAGGCGTCCCCCGGAGGAACACCTCACCACCCTGGACCATCTAGTGGGTGCCCTGACCGGTTGAATGACCGGCACCCTGCGAGGCACGCTGGCAGCGCGCCAGATCAACGTCGCCCCCAGTGACCTGGAGGCCGAGGCCGAGGGGGATATCGAGACCATCGATGGGGGCCGCATGATCATCCTCTCCCGGGTCCGCATCAAGTACCGGGTGAAGGTGCCCAAGGGGCAGCGGGAGACGGCAGAGCGGGCCCTGGAGGTGCACCATCGGGGCTGCCCCGTGTACCAGAGCCTGGCGCGGGGCATCCAGGTGGAGTGGGCCGCCGACATCCAGGAGACCTAGCCCTATCTTGCTAAGGAGATGATGCCCAACCTGGCGGACCTGGTCCCGGCATAGGGAGTCGGAAGGCCAGGGCCATCCATCCTGTGAGCACCGCAAGCAGGCCCCATCCCTTCGTTGCCAGGGGGTGGGTCCTGCTTTTATACTGGGGAGAGGCCCTAGCTGTGAAAGCGAGGTAAAAGGTTCCCTTGCGGTCCCGCCGTTTCTGGATCGGGTTGGCCGTCAGTGTGCTCTTTCTCTTCCTCTTCCTCTACCGGGTGGACCTGGGGGAGATGGCTGGAGCCCTGAAGGAGGCCAACTACACCTTTGTCCTGCCGGCTCTTGCCCTGTATGGTGCCTCGATGCTCTTTCGCTCCCTCCGGTGGCGCTTCCTGCTGCGTCCCCTGAAGAGCCTGGGGGTGGGACGGCTCTTTCCTGTGGTGGTCATCGGCTACATGGCTAACAACCTACTGCCCGTGCGCCTGGGGGAGCTGGTGCGGGCCTACTATCTGAGTGAGCGGGAGCGGGTGAGCGCCAGCGCCACCCTGGCCACCATTGTGCTGGAGCGGGTCTACGACGGGCTGACGCTGCTCTTCTTCATCGCCGTGGCCTCCCTCTTTCTGCCCCTCTCGGGCCTGCTGAAGGGGGTGGAGGATGCCCTCGGGTTGCCCGGGGCCCTGGTGGCTGTGCTGCTGACTGTACCCTTTCTTGGGGCCATCGTCTTTCTCACCCTGTTGGCCAGCTTTCCGCAGCGGGTCGGGGTCACGGCGGGCTGGGTTCTCCGGCTGCTGCCCCTGCGCCTGCGTCCACGGGTGGCGGAGCTCATCGAGCGGTTTCTCCAGGGGCTGTCGGTGCTGCGCAGCCCCCGCCTGCTTCTGGAGCTGTTCCTCCTCTCGCTGCCCGTCTGGATTCTGGAGGCCTCGGTGGCCTACCTGCTGGCCTTCGCCTTTGACCTGCCTGCTGCCCTGGGGAGCCTGGCCT
>JBHIBI010000047.1:0-8617 GCA_046758985.1 Dehalococcoidia bacterium | reverse complement strand
GGCAGACGCGGCGGTAGGTAGAAGACCCCCTGGAGCAGGGAGCGCTCCACCTGCTGCGCCAGGCTCTCGGTCATCTCTTGGGCGAACCTCCGCCCCAGCCGCTCGAAGAAGGTTCGTGGGGGCCGGACCCACATGGGTCTGCGGGGTGCCTTGCCCAGCTCCGCCGCCAGGTCAATGGCCCGCTCCAGGTCCCCCAGCTCGTCCACCAGGCCCAGCTCCTGGGCGCGGCGACCGGTGAAGAGCTCCCCGGTGGCGTACTCCCGCACCCGCTCCTCCTCCATGCCCCTGGCCCGGGCCACCACCTGCACGAAGCTCTGGTAGAACTCATCCACCAGGGCCTGCAACTTGGCCTCCTCCTCGGGCGTGGGAGAGCGCCAGAAGGCCCCCATGTCCTTGAAGGGCCCGCTCTTGTGCACGGTGATGCCGATTCCCAGCCGCTGGAGCAGCTCCTGGATGACGGGCCGCAGGGAGATCACGCCGATGGAGCCCACCAGGGATGAGGGGAGGGCCACCACCCGGCTGGCGGCGCAGGCCAGGTAGTAGGCCCCCGAGGTGCCCGACCCCCGGATGAAGGCCACCACCGGCTTTATTGCGGTTATCCTGGCCAGGCTGGTGTAAAGGTACTCTGAGGCCGAGGCCGAGCCACCCGGCGAGTCGATATCCACCACCACGGCTTTAATGCGTCTGCTCCGCCCCAGCCGTCGCAGCAAGTGGTCGTACTGGGGAACCCGCACGGTCCCGCCAATGACCCCGAACACCTCTACCACGCCGATGCGACCGCGTTGCAGGAACGGGATGCTCACCACTCCTCCTTCGACACGCTCTTCTCAGCTTGTATTCTACCTGCTCTGGGATGGGGCTGTCACCCGCGGGGGAACCAGAACCGAGTTCTCCACAGGGGGGCTCCTGTTTGCCCTTGCGGGCCTCTGGCCAGCTCCATGAAGTGCTCGTATGCTCTTGCGCGTCCCTCCCGCAATGGGGAAGGGGCCCCAGAGGAGCTAAGGGTTCATGGGGAGTGGTGCGCCGGGCTAGGGGTTGGATGCCGGCAGTGCGGGGGACTCCACATACTGGAACAGGTCGGCGTCGGCGGAGAGGACCACTGTGGTGTTTTCGGTGAGGAACTTGGCGTAGGCCTCCAGGCTCCGCCGGAAGGCGAAGAACTCCGGGTCCTGCTCCAGGGCCTCGGCAAAGATCTGGATGGCCTCGCCCTCACCCTCGCCGCGGAGAACGTTGGCGTCCCGCTCGGCCTCAGCCAGGATGATGGTCCTTCGCCGGTCCACATCGGCGCGGATCTTGAGAGACTCCTCCTCGCCCTCGGCGCGGAGCCTCTTGGCCTGGACCTCTCGCTCCGTCCGCATCCTGGCGAAAACGCTCTCCTCCGTCGCCCCGGGGAAGTCGGCCGCCTTGATGCGGACATCGACGATCTCGATGCCGAAGTCGTTCTCCGCGGACTTGACGGCTTGGTCGCTGGCGATCTGGACCCGTCGCATCATCTCCGCCCGCGTGTTCTTCGGCTCGACGATGCGGATGACCACGCCGGTGACCGGGTCGGGGATCTCGGCCAGGAGGGTAGCGCCAATAATGTCGGAACGGGAGCTTTGTGCTACCTCCTCCCGGATCCTGGAGATGACGATGTTACCCAGCAATCCCTCGGCGTTGAGCTCATCCCTCAGCCGCCGGAAGAACTTCACGGGGTCCAGAATCCGGTACCGGACGTAGGCATCGATCTCCAGAAACTGGTTTTCCTGGTCTGGCATGCTGGCCGCGGGCACGTCGATGCGGAGGAGTCGCTTGTCGAAGCGGTTGACTGTTTCGATGAACGGCGTCTTGAACTGAAGCCCCGGCGAGGAGAGGGAGCGCTGAACCTCTCCGAAACGGGTGACCACAATATGCTGGGTCTCGTCCACAGTGAACACGAACTGGGGGATGAGGATGGCCCCCAGTATCACGATGGCCACAAGTGTTATCAGCGTTCTCATGATGTTCTACTCGGTGGTGCCCCGCTCCGGCTCAGCGGCGGGTGGTGGCTGCGGTAACGGCGCGCCCGGCTCCAGGGGAAGGAACTGTAACAGGTTGCCCCCGGCATCTGGGTCCACGATGAATATGGTGATTCCGGGGAGGACCTCCTCCATGGTCTCCAAGTAGAGCCGCTGACGGGTCACCTCCTGGGACTGCTGGTACTCCCTCAGGACGGCGAGGAATCGAGAAGCCTCGCCTGTAGCCCTGGCGATGCGCTCCGCCTTGAAGGCCTCAGCGCCCTGGACGACCTGTGCCGCCTGGCCCTCCGCCCTGGGAATGATGTCCTCCCGGTAGGCGTTGGCCTCGTTGATCCGGCTCTCCTTGTCTACCCGGGCGCGGACCACGTCGTCGAAGGCGTCACGGACCACGTCGGGAGGGCGCACGTTGAGGAGCCGAACGTTCAGGATCTGAATCCCCGTGTTGTAATCGTCGAGGATCTGTTGGAGCAGCAGTTGGGTATCTGCCTGCACCTGCTCCTTCCCGATAGTAAGCACATCATCGATGGCCCGCTGGCCCACCACCTGACGCAATGCGGCCTCTGTAGCGTCCCGCAGGCTACGGCCCTCGGGCCTCCCGGGGTCGATGCCACGGTCTGGCTCCCCGGGGTCATCTATCCGAAAGAGGAAGGCCTCCAGGTCTTTGATGCGGTACTGCACCACCATCTGGACGTCGACGATGTTCAGGTCCCCGGTGATCATCAGCGCCTCGAAGGGGACGTCTACGGCCTGGTCGCCCTGAAGAGTGCGGAACCCTAGCTCCATGCGCCGGGTCTCGGTGACGGCCTCAATGTTGCGGGTGCCGATGGGTGCTGGCCAGAACCAGTGGAGGCCAGGGCCGGCGGTGCCGGTGAACCTGCCAAAGGTGCGTAGGGCTGCCTGCTCTGCGGGAGCGACGGTGTAGACCCCGGTGGCCAGCCAGAGGATGGCCACAACCACCAGGATCAGGATGACGACTGCACCCACTCCCCCACCGCCCAGCCGCCCCAGGATACGGTTCAATCCGGAGCCAGCCCCCCGTAGAAGCTGCTCCAGGTCGATCTCTGGCGGTTGTCCTTGTGGCGGTTGGGACACGCTTTTTTCTAAACCTGCCTTGGCTCAAGGTGCACCCGCCACGGCTCCCGTGGCGGGTCGACTCGCTGGAGTATACCACACCCTGCCGCCGATGGGAAGCGATGGCGTACAGATATAGGACCGAATCAGCTCAGGGGGGCTCCGCCGCAGGGTGACGCGCCCCGTACCATCCTGGGATGGGCGTCACCTGCCGTCCACGACCCCCGGTGGTGTGATGTGGAACACGGGGCTGAGGATGGGAATGGGCACCTCGATGACGGTAGGCAGCTCCTGACCCAAGGCTCCTCGAAGGGCCTGGGCCAGCTCCCCGGGGCTGGAGGCCCTGAGGCCAAGGGCCCCGAAGCTCTCCGCCAGCCGCACGAAGTCGGGGTTGTGGAGGGTGGTGCCGATGACCCGGTTCCCGAAGTGCTGCTGCTGGGTGTGGAGGGTGGAGCCGTAGGCATGGTTGTTGAACACGAGGGCCACCACACTGAGCCCCTGGTGGACTGCCGTGGCCAGCTCCTGGGCGTTGTACAGGAAGCCCCCATCGCCGCAGATGGCCACCACCTGTCGCTGAGGGTTGGCCACCTTGGCTCCCAGGGCGGTGGGGAAGGCGGAGCCCAGGGTGGCGAAGTAGGAGGTGGTGAGGTAGCTCCGGGGCCTGAGGACGGGGAAGGCCAGGTGGCCCCAGTAGGTCATGAGGGTGGCGTCGCCCACCAGGATGGCATCCTCGGCCAGCTCCTGCCGCAGCACCTCCAGGAACTCCATCTGCTGGGGCCCCATCTCCTGGAGGCGGCGTAGAGTCTCGTCCTTCACCTGGGCCAGCTCCTCGGCCCGCCACCCGCCGCGGACAGGACGGGAGTCTAGCTCCTTCAGAATGGCGCGCAGGGCCACTCTAGCGTCGGCGGCGATGCCCACCTTGGCGGGGAAGGTCCTCCCGATGTCCGCGGGGTCGGCGTTTACCTGGATGAGGCTCTGGTAGGGCTGGAAGGCCCAGCTCACCTGCAGGGGGAAGTAGAGGCGGGAGCCCACGGCCAGCACCACGTCGGCCTCGGGGAGGAGCTGGTGTCCTGGCCCGTGGCCGTAGTAGAAGACGCCCAGGGAGAGGGGATGGTCCTCAGGGATGGCCCCCTTGCCCTCGGGGGTGGTGATGACCGGCGCCCGGAGTCGTTCGGCCAGCTCGGTCAGCTCCTGAGAGGCGTCGGCGGCGATGACGCCGCCCCCCGCCCACAGCAGGGGCCGCCGGGCCTCACTAAGCAGCCGAGCAGCCTCCCTGACCTGGGCCTCCTCGGGCCCCTCGGGGGGGAAGAGCTCCGGCTCCAGCAGCTCCACCTCCGCCGAGTCGCTCAGGACGTCCCAGGGCACCTCCAGGACCACGGGGCGAGGCCGTCCCGTCTTCAGGTGGTACAGGGCCGTGTGGATGGTGCCGGGCAGCTCCTCCGCCCGGGTGACCAGGGCGGACCACTTGGTGATGGGTTGGAACACCTCTAGCTGGTTGTGCACCTCGTGGAGGGCACCGCGCTGCTGACCCAGGGCGGCCCGCTCCACCTGCCCCGAGATGAGCAGCACCGGCGAGGAGACGGCATAGGCTGTTCCCAGGCCCGCCATAGCGTTGAGGACCCCAGGCCCCGGCACCACCATGGCTACCCCTGGCTCCCCCGAGGTGCGGGCATAGCCGTCGGCCATGTAGGTGGTGGCCTGCTCGTGCCGCACCGTCACCAGCCGGATCTGGGACTGCTCATAGAGGGCATCGAGGACGGTCATGAGCTGGGTCCCCGGCAGGCTGAACACCACCCGCACCCCTTCCCGGGCCAGGGAGCGCACCAGGGCCTGGGCACCGGTCATGGAGGGCATGTCCACCTTCCTGTGCAGGCTTGCCATCATCATACCCTCTGGCGTACCTCTGTCAATCTTGTTGCCTGGGGATGCCCTTATCCGGCTGGTGGTGTGTGGTACAATCGGGGCGCTTTGGCCCCCACTTTCCGTCCGACAGGAGGAGGCTGTGGTCCTAGAGTATATGAAGGTGCCCGAAGAGGAGGCGGTGTACGTGGGGCACCCGGAGTTGAAGGCCCTGGTGTCGGCGGTGTTCCAGCGGCTGGGGATGCCCCAGGAGGAGGCTGACATCGCCGCCGACGTGCTGGTGCTGGCTGACCTGCGGGGCGTGGACACCCACGGCGTCTCTCACAACCCCAGGGTGAACTACGTGCCCGGCCTGCGGGAAGGGCGGATTAACCCCCGGCCCCAGGTTCGCATCGTCAGGGAGACGCCTGCTACGGCGCTCCTGGACGGCGACCGGGGCATGGGCCATGTGGTGGCCTACCGGGCCATGGAGGTGGCCATCCGCAAGGCCAGGGAGGCGGGTGGGGCCTTCGTTAGCGTGCGCAATAGCACCCATTTGGGCATGGCGGCCTACTTCGCCATGATGGCCCTCCCCCACGACATGATCGGCATCGCCATAAGCAACAGCCCTCCCAGCGTCCTTCCCCTCTATGGCCGGGAGAATATGCTGGGCACGAATCCCCTCAGCGTGGCCGCTCCTGCTAAGGAGGAGCCCCCCTTTGTCCTGGACATGGCCACCAGTACCGTGGCCATGGGCAAGGTCTGGCTGGCGCAGCGGCTGGGAGTGCCCCTCCGTCTAGGGTGGGCAGCCGATGCAGAGGGGAGGCCGGTCACCGACCCTCAGGTTGCCGCCGAGGCCCGCAGGCTGTTACCCCTGGGCGGGGAGCGGGAGACGGGAGGTCATAAGGGCTACGGGCTGGCGGTGATGGTGGATATTCTCTGTGGCGTCCTCTCGGGCTACGGCTACGGCTCCATCCTCCCTCCCCGGACCCACGCTCACCTCCTGGCCGCCATCAACATCAGCGCCATCCAGCCAGCGGAGGAGTTCAAGGAGATGATGGACCGGATGATCCGCGCCCTCCGCAGTACGCCCAAGGCGGCAGGGCACGACCGCATCTGGGTGGCCGGCGAGCCTGAGCATGAGATCCTGCAGGAGCGCTTGGTGAAGGGCATCCCCCTCCAGCGGCAGGTGGTGGACTACTGGAACCACCTGGCCCGGGAGCTGGGGATCGAGCGTCAGCTCTGAGGGCTCTCGGCCGGAGAGGTTCGCAGGGCACGACAGCCATCGCCCGGGCGGACGGTGCCCGGCGTGACTACCACCGCCGTCACGCCCCGCATGCCGGTGATCTCTTCCACCAGAGTGGGGTGGTACACGCGGATGGTGTCGCAGGGACGATTCTGCGCGGTCACTTCTAGGACGACGTCCGAACTCACGAGCAGTCGGTCGCCCTTCTGAAGTTGGCTCAGATCACCAAGGCCTGCAACCAGGATGTTTTCCCCCAGGTCGCCGGATTTCAACTCAATGCCGAGCTGGGCGCTCAATTCGTCCAGCACCTCCTGTGCCACCAGGGTCACCTGGCGCCAGTTGGGCTCGGAAGGGCTCTTGGGGTTGTGCCGGTTGAAGGGCCCGGCGTGAAAGTCACCCTCCACGCCCTGGGGGCCCACGGTAATCCGCTGCTGGGGATGCTTGGGTACCCCGCTGGTGGGGCTCAGGCAGACCGCTGCCACACGGCCTTCAACGGTTGGCGGAGCGTCCACGGCTCTCCTGGTGCTCTTTGCCAGCACTCTAGGGCACTACCCGCGACAAGTCAACCGCTGGGGGTGGGATGGGAGGCTACCTCCCAAGGGCCAGACTGTGGTCGCAAGGCCGGTCATGAGGACCGTCGGGCTACTCCCCTTCGCTCATGGTCGCGTGTTTTGGCCCTCAGGGTGGTGCTGCTCCGGTTTCAAACGGTGATCGCCGCGCTGATGAGGGCGGCGACGGCGGCTGCCATGACGACTGCGATGGTGAGGCGGCGGAACCATACGGCGTTGAGGTAGCGGAGGGATTGGCTGGCGACGAAGAACCCTAGCAGGGCCCCCGGCACCAGGATGAGGCTCAGGAGGGCAGTATGGGGGGTGATGGTCCGGGAGGCGGTGAGGGAAACCACTCCAAAGAAGTTGAGCAGTACGAGGACGCTGGCCAGGGTTGGGCGGAACTCGTCCCGGTCCACCCGCTGGTTGAGCAGCAAGAGGACCATGGGGGGGCCGGCCATGCCGGCACTGGTGACGAGGGTCCCGCTGAGGAACCCTGCCAGGCCCCGGGCTAACCTCTCCCTGCGGATCGGGATGCTTACCCCCAGACTCAGAAGCACGGCGAGGAGGAGGACCGTCGCGGCGATGAAGACCTTGAGGGGCGGCCCAGGTACCATCAGCAGGATGTAGATGCCCACCGGTATCCCTACAGCCCCCAGCAGGAGCATGGGGAGCACCCGCTGGAAAGCCAGGTGGCCTCGGCTCTGGAGGAGAATGGAGAAGTCGAGGAGGGTGGTCAGGGGCACCACCACGGCCACGGCATCCCTGGGTTCCAGGAAGTGGAGCAGAAAGGGCATGGCGGTGAGGGCGAAACCGAAGGCGACGGTACCCTTGACCGTGGCTGCGGCCAGGACGATGAGGCCTACGGCGAGGAGGGCAATCCCAGAGAGCTCTAGCGTCGTGTTTGCTCCCTAGGCGTAGTGGTATTCCATGGTAACAGTCTACACGGTTTTCCCGAAGGAATCCCCCTCTGGCGGGAGAGCAACGTGGTCCCCTTTTCTACCTGGAGGAGCGGGGTCCACGATGACCCTGTTCCCCTCCAATGGAATGGGACGCCTCTCCAGAGGCTCCCGGAGCTTCAAGAAGCCGTTCATCTCCCCAGGGTTCTCCAGGCCGTGGTGGTGGAAGATAAGGGCCTTGTGGTAACAGCCCACCTCCCCCGCCACCCCGTTGCCCAGGATGACCCGCAGACCCCTCTCCTGGGTGCGGCGAATAAGGTAAGAGAGCCGCAGGAGGAGCTTGACGACCGCATCTGGTGGAAGTAGCATCAGTCGTGGCCAGGATTCGAGGGAGGGGCTGCCCCACCGTGAGTTCATATGGGAAATCTCGGTGAAGAGGTTCGCAGGCGATGAGATGCAAAGATCTGATCCTTACAGCTGTCACTATGAGCGCGTTTGTCCTACTCGCCTGCGATTCCAAGCCGACAGCGCCAGTATGTCCCGGTTTATACAAGAGGTCAACCATGGCTAGCCAGTATAAGGTGCTGGAGCTTGAGAGTTGACAATTAGCTGATCGCCGGATTGTGGGCGAAGGATTTGTTTCAAGGACAGGTCCGAAAAAAGGGGGTTACGAGAATGGCCAAAAAGGAATTACGAGGGGTCCTAGCACTCATGACCAAATACTTCCCGAGCGATGACGATGGCGCCCTCGATGAAGAGAGTTTCAGAAATCACCTAAGATGGATGCTCAGCAAAGGTGTTCATGCCATCGGAGTTGGCTGTGGTGCAGATTTCGACTACAACGATGCCGAAAGGAAGAGAATCACTGAGATTCTCGTGGACGAGGTGAACGGCAGAGTCCCCTGTTGGGCGGGGGCTTCTGCTTGGGATACCGAAACGACTATTAAGCGAGCGAGGGATGTTGAACGGATAGGGGCTGACGGAGTCTTCATGACTGGTCCTCCCCTCGACCGACCA
>JBHIBI010000046.1:0-8688 GCA_046758985.1 Dehalococcoidia bacterium | reverse complement strand
CTCCTTGGCTTCCATCTTGGTGTACTGCATATTCTGCCTGCTATCTTAGAAGTCTAGGGTGTCCCAGCGCCTCGTCGCTGCTCTGGTGGAAGACCTGGGTCGAAGGGAGTATCATGCTACTCTCTGGTGCCCACCCCGTCAAGCCAACGGTCCCCGGGCCACCTATGTTGCCCTGCGACCATCTGTCAGGACGTGTGACGTTCGTAGTAAACTTACAGGGGGCCGCATCGCACTGCTTCGCTGAGCGGTTCTGAGACGCTTGAGAAAGCCCCCCACCCCTTTGACAGAGGGAAGGGGGTCTGTGGTGGCGGCGCGATTCCGTAACTGTGTAACCGACGGTGAGGAGGTTGGATATGTACGGCATTGACAAGCAGGGTGAACGACAAGCGATTGTGAGAACGGTGCGCCAGTTCGGCAACGAGGTGGTGGCCCCGATAGCGGCTGAACTGGACCGGCAGCCAAACCCTGAGGATGGGTTTTCGTGGGAGATTGTGGAGAAGGCGAGCGCGGTTGGTATCAGGACACTGACCTTAGCCGAGGAGTACGGAGGCGGAGGAGCAGACTCGCTGACTGCTGCCATGGTAATTGAGGAGCTTGCCAAGGTTGACCTGGGTGTTTCGGTGATCTTTGCCCAGACCCTGAAGATCGCCCAAACCCTCCAGCGTGTTGCCACCAGAGAGCAGAAGGGGCGCTTCCTCCTCAAGTTTGCCAGCGACCCCAGGTTCCTCCTGGCCATTGGTATCACCGAGCCCGACAACGGTTCCAACTACATCATTCCCTACAATGATCCGCAGACGCCTTTCCGAACAACAGCCGTTCAGAGAAACGGGGGATGGGTCATCAACGGAGGGAAGCACTTCATCTCCAACGGCAATCGCGCCAGCCTGTACCTGCTCTTTGCCCAGACGGAGCGGGGCAAGAGCCTGGTCGAGGGAAGCACCTGCTTTCTGATCGAGCGGGATACGCCCGGCTTCTCTATTGGACAGGTACACAATAAGATGGGAGAGCGCCTGGTGAACAATGCTGAGCTCTTGTTTGACGACTGCTTCGTCCCCGACGAGAACGTCTTGGGGAAAGTGGGCAAAGGCTTCGATCTGCTGGTCCAGTTCTTCCCGGCAAGCAACGCCTACGCTGCAGCCAGCGTCCTGGGTGTGGCAGAGGCTGCATACAGCCGTGCCCTGCAGTGGGCCACGCAGCGCGTGCAGGGTGGCCGCCCCCTGATTCAGCACGATATGATCGCCGCCGAGCTGGCGGAGATGCGCATGCTTCTTGATGCCGCCCGAACGTACACCTACCAGGCCACGTGGGCTGCGGACCACCCCGAAGTCGGATGGGACCCCACCATGGGGGCCCTCCCCAAGGTGTTTGCGTCGCAGGTTGCCTGGAAGGTGGTGACCAAGGCGATGGAGCTCCACGGGGGTACCGGGTATATGCGCGAGACAGGCATGGAGAAGCTGGTGCGCGACGCAGCCGCCTTTCTCCATTCTGACGGCGCTAATCGGTCTTTGTTGCTGAAGGCGGCACGGTTTATCCGGCAGGAGGCTGAGATGGCGGGGTAAAGTACTCCGCCTCGATGGGAGTGTCCCTATCTGTGGGGGAGCCTCAACCTACGGGCGGTCGTGTGGCCTGCCACGGGCGCGCCTCCTCGAAGGTGGCCGAGGCCCGGAGCACCGTCTCCTCCTCCTTTAGGCGACCAATAATCTGGAGTCCTACGGGTAGGCCGGCGGAGGTAAAGCCGCAGGGGATGCTGGCCGCCGGCTGGCCTGTCATGTTGAAGGGGAAGGTGAAGGGAAAGAAGCCGGCCCACCAGTCCACCTCCCTTCCGTTGATGGTGCGGGGAGGCTGCCCCACGGGAAAGGCTGTGGTAGCCAGGGTGGGCGTGAGCAGAAGGTCGTAGCGCTCCAGCAGCTCCCGCATGCGGGCCCGGAACTCGTCGAAGAACCGCAGCGAGCGAGAGAATTCCCACCCCTGTACCGACCTGCCGTGCTCCAACACCCGGACCACGTAGTTGGTAAGCCGGTCACGATCCTCCTCTAGTAGGTGGCCCTCGGCGGCGTAGCCGCTACTGGCGTAGATAGCGAGGAAGTAGGGGTAGGGATGCTCGAAGGATAGAGGCACCTCTTCCACGGTGCAGCCCAGTTGCTGAAACACCAGGGCCGCCTCAGAGGCGATGCGAGTTACCTCTGGCTCCACGGCGGCGTAGCCCAGGTCGGGGCTCCAGGCCAGCCTGAGGCCCCGGGCGGGCTGGGCTGCGGCGGCGACGAAGTCTGGCGGCTCCTCCCAGAGGCAGACCGGGTCGCGGCGGTCGGGCCCGGCCAGCACCTGCAACAGCAGGGCGGCGTCTCGCACCGTGCGGGCCATGGGGCCTGCCTGGGCATAGGAGCTGAAGGCGGGCTTTCCCACGCCTCCCGCGCGGGGCACTCGTCCTTGGGTGGGCTTGATGCCGTAGAGGCCACACAGGCTGGAGGGGATGCGGATGGAGCCGCCGCCGTCGCTGCCGGTGGCCAGGGAGCACAGCCCGGCGGCCAGGGCTGCTCCGGCCCCTCCGCTGGAGCCTCCCGAGGTGCGCTCCGGGTCCCAGGGGTTGCGGCAGGCGTCCCCCAACCGGTTCTCCGTGGTGCCGGACATCCCGAACTCCGGGGTGTTGGTCTTGCCCAGGATGATGGCCCCCGACCGGCGTACCCGCTCCGCCACCACCGAGTCCTCCTGAGGTACCAAGTCCTGGTACACCAGAGAGCCTATGGTGGTGCGGATGCCCCGGGTGAGCTCCATGTCCTTGATGGAGATGGGGAGACCGTGCAGGGGCCCTAGCTCTCCTCCCCGCACCACCGCGGCCTCGGCCTCGCGAGCCGCGGCCAGCGCCTCCTCAGCGCATACCGTGAGGTAGGCGTTGAGCCGGGGGTTAAGCGCCTCGATGCGGCGAAGGAGCTGCTCCGTCAGCTCCACGGGCGAAAGCTGGCGGCTGCGGATAAGGTCGCGGAGTTGCCAGGCGGGGGTGAAGACCAGCTCATCTTGCGTCATGGCGGTCGCTCCTCGGTGAGGGTTGGTGCTCTCATCATACACTGCCAGGAGGTAGGGGTCACCTTGGAGTTCTCCATCTCGGGAACACATCATAGGTAGCATGTGGCAGGCAGCAGCAGTGGTTGCAGTGCTTCGGGGGTGGTATCATCGGGGCCACCGCATTGATGGGCCTGGGATCTTCCCATACGCGAGGTAGGCTTGAGACGGCCTCTGTTTTACGGCTGGGTCATTGTGGGGACTCTGTTCATGGTGAACTTCGCCACGCAGGCCACGGGTGGCCTCAACTTCGGCCTGTTCGTGCTGCCCATGAGCGCCGACCTAGGCATCTCCCGGAGCCTCATCGGCTGGGTGCAGACGGCACGGCTGCTGGCGGGGGGCCTCTCAGGGTTCCTGATCGGGCGGCTTCTGGACCGATTTGGGCCCCGGTTCATGATACCGGTGGCCTCGCTAGTCACTGGGGCGTGCCTGGTGACGCTGGGGGCCATTACCCACGTCTGGCAGTTCATTGCCCTCTTCGCCGTCATCGGTGCCATGGGTCTCTCCGCTCCGGGAGGGTCTCTCCTTACCTCGGTGCCTGTGGCCAAGTGGTTTGTGCGCCAGCGCGGGCGGGCCATGGCCCTAGCCACCATAGGATTGGGGATCGGACCCATCACCTTCCTCCCCGTCACCCAGGTGTTGATTACCTGGCTGGAGTGGCGAGGTGCCTGGGTGGTGCTGGCCGTCATCAGCGTCTCTATCACTGTACCCCTGGCGCTGCTGTTCTTGCGCCGCCAGCCCGAGGACCTGGGCCTCCGTCCGGATGGTGCCCCTGCTCCTGAGGTGGATAGGGCAGCATCCCAGCCCTGGCAGGCGGAGGAGCCCCGCTGGACGGCGGGGGAGGCACTGCGGACCAGCGCCCTCTGGAAGCTGACCGGTGCCTTTGTGCTGACAGGGTTCGCCCTGGGGGCGGCCAGCGTCCACCGCATCCCCTATTGGGTAGAGCGCGGATTCGACCCCCAGATCGTCTCCTACTCCTTCTCCGCCGATGCAGCGGGCGCTACCGTAATGGCCCTGCTGGCCGGGCTGCTGGTGGAGCGGCTCCCCGTGCGGTTCATCAGCGCGGCCTCCTTCCTGGGGATGGCCCTCTCCGTGGGGCTGATGCTGGCGGGCAGCAACCTTTTCTTCTTGTTTGGCTCCACTGTCATCTTTGGCCTCTCCGTGGGCGCCAATATGATTGTGCAGACCTTCGTGTGGGCGGACTACTATGGGCGGACCTTCCTGGGCACCATTCGAGGCATGGTACTGCCCGCCTTTCTGGTGAGCGCTGCCATTGGTGCCCCCGTCACTGGCTACATCTACGACGTAGGCAACAGCTATGTTCCCGCCTGGTGGCTCCTCCTAGCTATCCTCCTGCTGGCCTCCCTGGTGATGCTGACGGCCTTGCCGCCGCGCCATCCAGTGGGCAGGCCCATCATGGTCCGACGGACGGGAGGCTGAGGTGGGCACCAGGAGAGGAGCCCATCTATCGCGCCCCCTCCGCCCTGCGGTTGACCGGGTGCACCGTGGCCCGTATAGTGCCCTCAGTGTCTGGCGGGGAGCTCTGTTTGCAAAGGGTTGCGTTGGTGGGGTCAGAGGAAGACGTGGTAGGGCGGGCTTTCTGGAAGGAGGGGAGAGATGCTGGTGGGCAGTGGGAAGCTGACCTACGAGGTGGCCGAGGGCTGGGGGAGGTTGCCCCCGGGATGGGTCTGGGACCAGGTACCCGCAGTGGCGGTGGACTCGCGGGACCGGGTCCACGTGTTCAGCCGGGGCCTTCATCCGGTGATGGTCTTCGACCGCGACGGCAACCTCCTGACCTCCTGGGGGGAGGGTCTCTTCGACGATCCCCATGGCATCTGCATTGGACCCGACGACCATATCTACCTGGTGGATCGGGGAGCGCACGTGGTGATGAAGTTCACCCCGGAGGGGCAACTGCTCATGACCCTGGGCAAGCGGGGCCAGCCCTCGGAGGGGGGCGAACCCTTTGTGCGCTTGGGGAGGACCATCTCACCGGGGGGCGAGCCCTTCAACCTCCCCACGGACGTGGCCCTCTCACCCGCGGGGGAGATCTACGTCTCCGACGGCTACGGCAACTCGCGAGTCCACAGGTTCTCCCCCGACGGCAGGCTCCTCCTCTCCTGGGGCACGGCAGGTGATGGCCCTAGGCAGTTCAACCTTCCGCACAGCGTCTGGATAGACCAGTATGGCCGGGTCTATGTAGCTGACCGGGAGAACCACCGCATCCAGCTCTTCACCCCCGAGGGGGAGTACCTGACCCAGTGGACCGGGTTCCGTCAGCCCTGCAAGATCTTTATGGACGCCGAGGAGTATATCTATGTGGCCGAGCTGGGCCACCGGGTGAGTATCTTGGACCGGGATGGGCAACTCCAGGCGCGCTGGGGTGGGGAGGGAAAGGCGCCGGGGCAGTTCATCGGCTCCCACGGCATCTGGGCCGATTCGCGGGGCGATATCTATGTGGGTGAGGCGCTCCAGGGCCAGAGGGTGCAGAAGTTCGTCAGACAGGCCTAGCCCGGACCAGGGTCGCTGCTAGGGGGCATCCCAAGATCCTGGCCTAACGGGGGTTGCGAAACCACCCCTTATCTGCCAAGATGGGGAGTATGAGGATCGGTGCCTTTGAAGTCCATGAGCCCGTTCCTGAGCTCCGGGAACCCCACGCTATCGCCCTCATCCGTCCCTGGATCGATGTGGGGAGCGCAGGCACCCTGGCCCTGACCTGCATGGAGCGGCACTTCGAGGCTCAGGAGCTGGGCAGGCTGGCCCGGCCGGGTACCTTCTTCGACTTTACCCGATACCGTCCCACCATGCGCTTCGTGGAGGGCCAGCGCGAGGTTACGGTGCCCAATAGCGTCGTTTACTATGCCCACCAGGCCTCGAGTCCCGATCTCCTGTTTCTTCACCTACTGGAGCCCCATGCCTTTGCGGAGGACTACGCCGATGCCATCCTGGAGCTCTTGAAGTGGTTTGGCGTCAAGCGCTACTGCCGTGTCGGGGGCATGTATGATGCCGTACCCCATACCCGGCCCCTCCAGGTCACCGGTTTGGCCAGCAGTGGCCAGCTTCAGCAGATGGTGGGGGGTGTCCGGTTGCGCACCAGCACCTACCAGGGACCTACCACCATCATGAACCTGGTCTCTCAGGGGGTGGAGCAGCTTGACATCGAGACCATGGGCTTTATGGTGCATCTGCCCCAGTACGTCCAGTTAGAGGAGGACTACGCCGGCGGGGCACGGCTGCTGGAGGTGCTGGGCTCTCTCTATGGGCTCCCTCCTGCCCTCCTGGATCGCGAGCGACAGCAGCAGTACCGTGAGCTCAGCACGGCTATAGAGCGCAACCCGGAACTCAAGGCCCTCATCGAGCGGTTAGAAGCCTACTACGACGCTCAAGAGGCCGCGGTCACCGAGGAGGAGTCCCCACGCCTTTCACCGGAGGTGGAGCAGTTCCTCCAGGAGCTCAATCAGCGGCTCGACGACTCCTAACGAGGTCATCGCCTGCGGGCTGCCAGGGTCTCAGCCCAGCCCATGCCTCTCCTCAAGGGTGTTGCTGGGGTGGCTTGAGGGCTGAGTCGCCACATCCAGGCCGTACCTAACCCTCCTCCCGAGCCGGGAAAGCACCCCTTTGCTGAGGAGGAAGGGCTTGAGCAGCAAGGGCAGGCTCACTGGCCCTCCTGCTGGGCCAGCGCCTGGCTCATGACCGTCTGAAATACCTCGTAGGGCTGGGCGCCGGTGAAGAAGAGGCTGCCGACCAGGAAGGCAGGGATACCGTGGATACCCATGTTGATGGCCTCCCGGTACTGGTCCAGTACCGTGGCCCGGTGGTAGCCGGTGTCCAGCCGCTCCTTCAACTCGGGCCAGTTCAACCCACAGCCCTCGGCCAGCTCCTGCAGTACTGCCATATCCCCCAGGTCTTTGCCGTGCTCCCAGTAGACCCGGTAGGCCGCGTGGTGAAAGGCATCGAACTGCCCCTGCTCCCGGGCGTACTCCGTGGCCTGCAGTGCGTAGAGGGTGTAGGGGGTCCTGCTGGGCCTGCGCATCACCAGCCCTGCCTCCTGGGCGTAGGTCCGCAGGGGCTCCCGGAGCTGGTCCCCCGACTCCTCTGGCCGGGGCTCGCGGGCGACCCCCTCCTCGGGTATGTCCGGGCGGAGCAGGAAGGCCTTGCCTCGCACCGTCACGTTGTATTCCCTGCGCAGCCGGTCGACCCGTTCCAGGCCGATATAGCACCAGGGTCAGATGTAGTCGTACCAAACGGTCACGCTGATGGAGGCCTGGCTTTCGGCTGACCGCTCCTGTGAGTCAAGCATGAGCCCCTCCTTTGCCCGAGGAGATACGGTTTCCCACCGGCTCAGGCGTATTCTAGTGGGGCAAGGTTTGGCCCGTCAACGGCGGCCCCTGCTCAGGAGCCCAGGGCCCTCTGAATGGCCCGCTCCAGCTCCTCAGGGGTGAACAGCCCCTCGAACTTGGCGGTGAGGCGTCCCTGGGCATCCACTACGAAGACAAAGGGCTCGCTGGGCAGGCCCCACTCCTGGCTCGCCGGTACCAGTTGGAAGCGGCTCTCGCTGCGGAGCAGCTCCAGGTCGTAGGGCTCAATGTGGATGAAGTCCACCCGGTCGGTGTAGTCCGGCAGCAGTTGGGCCACGATCTGCACGATGGGGCCGCAGAGGCGGCTGACGCAGAAGGCGGGCGTGGCGAAGACCACCACAAAGGGCCGCTCCCGCTCCAGCGCCTCAGCCACCGAGAGCTGGTAGAAGGCGGGATTGGGCGGGTTGCTGGTAGAGATCTCCGAGAGGTCGGCCACGTCCCGTGCCGTCGGGCTCTGCGAGGGCGGCACCAGGGAGCCCAGGGGTGGAGTCGAGCTCTGCTCCCGCACGTTCAGGCTCTGCTCCAGCACCAAGGGACCGGAGCCGTCGGCCAGGGTCACCTGGAGCTGCGCTGTCCAGGTGCCGGGGACATCGAAGTGCACGGCATCCACCACGTAGATACCACGTACCTCGATGTGCATATGCAGCGTGCCATCGGGGTGCTGGTGGGGCTCGGCCAGATTCATCGTGCGAAAGACTGCCTGCGCCTCCTGCGCCTCCTCTCCCGAGGGGCGCACGAAGCGTACGGAGACCTGAGCATCCTCAATACGTTCGCCCGAGGGATCGAAGAGGAGGAAGGGGAAGCGGGTCTCCTCCGCTGCCAGCTCTGCGAAGCCCTGTAGGAAGATGAGTTGTTGCACTACGGTGGGGGTCGGGGAGGGTGCCCCCGTGCAGGCCGCTAGGAGAAGGGCGGTGAGGATCAGAAGGGCTCTCAGCAAGCTTCACCCCGGGGATGTGTGCACACGCGCCCCTTGTGGAGAAGTCTGGCGTGGTGCTTTCAGTATAGGTGCCCTGGCAGGCTTCGGTCAAGGAAAGAGTAGTGGTTAGGTTATACTACTAGTAGGGGTGGAGGTCAGGTGAGGGGGCCGGACGGGACCTTCTCGTCGCGACAACAGAAGGGGGCAGGAGATGCAAGAGCCCACCGAGGGGATGAGCGCCTTTGATGAGGTGTGCTGGTTCTTCGCCAGAGCGGCAGAGCGGCTGAAGCTGGATGAGGAGCTGCAACAGTTGATGCACCACCCCTGGAGGGAGCTGGCGGTGGAGGAAGCCCAGCA